>CAZBCO010000160.1:0-18603 GCA_964490295.1 uncultured Planctomycetota bacterium | reverse complement strand
GCGAGGAGCAGAAGAGGGTAAGCCAGCACACTCAAGACAACGGAGCTTATTCGGATATCCGTCCACATTCTGGATTGGATTTCAAAACCCGTTACGGAGCATAGGGTGTGAAGGTGCTGAACCCCTACATGAAATAGATGGCCGAAGTACACCCGATCGGATTGCTTATCAGAGAACCAGACGCCGTCAAGCTCGGTTGAAGGCATACGGCGTATACGAGTGGACTCCAATAGAAACATGCTCAATCGTGCTCGCGTGTGTGAAAGGCTGGGCGTCGTGACAATAAGTTCACCGCCCTTTTTCAAGATGCGGTTGAACTCCCGGAATATCCAAATCTTGTCTGACAGGTGCTCGATTCCCTCTTGGCAGACTATGTAATCGACGCTGCCGTCTTCAAGGGGGATACGCTCTGTCATATCTGCATAATGCGCTTGAATTCCCTCAATCTTCATGAATTCCGGATAGAGGTCAAACGCCTTGACCGTAGCGCCTTGACGCGCGAAGGCCTGGCTCGTCTTCCCGGCACCGCAAGGAATATCCACCACCACCTTCCCAGTAAGAGATGGCAGGTTCTCGATATACCTCAGCACATATTTTTTAATTCCACCCACAAGAAAGCCTTTCAGATTACCCCCAAACGCAAAGAAGCATTGAAAACCTTAAATTTCAAGAATATGATGTACTATTGTAAGCTCCGACAGTGAGCCGATTGTATTGGCGGCGGCAGGCCCTTTGTTTGCACAACAAGTTTGATTCATCATAGTGTTACGAATCCCTGTTTGCAAGAACTGATGTGGTTTCAGTTCAGAAAAGACAATTGGACGGGAGCATCCGATGTGGGGCGGTGTTCTTTTAAGGGCTTCTTCATGAGTTACGCCATTCGGAAGGTTCTCATTATTCGAGTTTGCTCCTGGGATCAAGGCCGCTTATAGTTGATGTGTATTCCTGATTTCTCGGGCAGGAGTTCGATAACACAAAAACGCACCGATCTCATTACGGTTCTCTCGGAAGCATTCCCGAGTCGCTTATTTCTGATCCTCGGTTTGTCCAATTCGCGCTGAATCGGGGTACGTTTTCCTGTAGAATAAGCGCTTTAGAATTGATATGGAGACAAAGATGAAGCAGGTGATTCGTCGATACGCCGGCAACCCTGTTTTGAGCGCTGGCGACATTCCCTATCCGGCCACTTTGATATTCAATGCGGGCGTGGCCAAGTGGCAAGGCCAGTATGTCATGGTCTTTCGTAACGATTACGGCGCCTACGATGCCCAGCGTTCCGCCTGCTTTGAGGGCACGAACATCGGTCTGGCGGTTTCTGATGACGGGGTGACCTGGACGCCCCGGCCGGAGCCATGGATCGAGTGGAAAGATGAGGAAATCAGGAGAGTTTACGATCCGAGAATGACGATACTGGACGGGCGCTGCTATCTTTGCTTTGCCGTCGATACCGCTCACGGCGTGCGAGGCGGCATTGCCGTTACCGACGATCTTGACCAATGGGAAGTGCTGAGCCTCTCGGCACCGGACAATCGCAACATGGTTCTGTTTCCGGAAAAACGGGAAGGCAAGTTTATGCGGCTTGAAAGGCCCTTTCCTGTATACAGCCGAAGCGCACCCGAGAGCTTTGATCTGTGGTTCTCGGATTCGCCGGACGGGCGTTACTGGGGAAATACACAGCTTGTCCTTGGGGCTGAAAAAGTCCCCTGGGCCAATGCCAAGATCGGGCCTGGTGCGCCGCCGGTGAAGACGCCGGCGGGCTGGCTGACCGTGTTTCACGCGGTCACGATCGACAAGACCCATGAACTGCCCGCGTGGCATCGGAACTGGTTCAAAACGTACACCATCGGGGTGATGTTGCTCGACTTGGGGAAGCCGTGGGTCGTCAAGGGCATGTGCGAAGAACCGCTCATGGTCCCGGAGGAGCCGTATGAACTTGAGGGGTTCCGTGGCCACGTACTCTTTCCAGGCGGGCTGATCCTGGAAGACGACGGCGAGGTGAAAATCTACTACGGCGCCGCCGACACCGTGGAATGTCTTGCGACAGCGCATGTGGATGAGCTGATCGCGTTGTGCACCAAGTAAAAGGCCCCCTAACCACGGCGTTACGGATACGCCCGCAGGCTCATGAGCCTGACGCCTGACGCCGGCCGAAGAGAGTTTGGCCCGGCGAAAGGCCGCCCGGGGGCATTTCCCAGGCCGGCGCCGCCGGCAGCGGGTTAAGGCTGAGTTCATCGTGAACGTCCCGCATGAAAAATCCGCCCCGACCTTCCGAACGCCAGGCACTTCGCATCGAATTCGCACTGCATTGTGTTGACATCAGACCGCTGCCATTATGCATTATAAACCATTGTCGGTAAAGTGATTATAGCACGAGCCAGCCTGTTTGTCATGCTGCCGGTGAGAAAAGCGGGTCAACGCTCTGCAGAACGCAAAACTTGAAAGGGGGACGGCAAGACGAAAAACCATAATTCGTTGACGCACCCCTGGGCGTCTTTCGGGCCTTCAAAACGCTTGACTTTCGGCGAAAGCGCCCCTATAATCCGCCTTTTCCGGAAGCTCGGCGGTCTCCGAGTACCGGGGATCGTGTCGTTATGGTTTGATGAGCTTTGTTTGAGACGAGGCGGAATTGACGGGTACAGGCAACCTGAAGGTGCTGGCCGGGAACGCCAACCCCAAGCTCGCCGGGGCGATCTGTTCGCACTTGGGCGTGCCGGTGGGCGATGCGTATGTCGGTCGGTTCCCCGACGGCGAGATCGAGGTCAAGGTTCGCGAAGATGTGCGCGGGGCGGATGTGTTCATCATCCAGCCGACCTGCTGCCCGCCGAACGAGACGCTGATGGAGCTGTTGATCCTGATCGACAGCGTGAAGCGCGCCTCGGCCGACCGGATCACCGCGGTCATTCCTTATTACGGTTATGCTCGCAAAGACCGCAAGGACGAGGGCCGCGTGCCGATTACGGCCAAGCTGGTCGCCAACATGCTGGTGACCGCCGGGGTGGACCGGGTGTTGACCATGGACCTGCACGCCCCGCAGATTCAGGGCTTCTTTGATATTCCCGTGGATCATCTGTACGCCCATCCGGTGCTGACGCGCTACATTCGGAAGATGAACCTTGAGAACCTGGTGTGTGCCAGCCCGGACATCGGCAGCATGAAGATGGCCATCGGCTATGCCCACGCCCTGGGCACGGGCGTGGTCTCTTGCCACAAGCAGCGCGTGAACAGCAACGAGGTGAAGATCAACGCGGTGGTGGGCGACCCGAAGGGCAAGAACGTGCTGATGTTCGACGACCTCATCGCCAGCGGGGGGTCGCTGGCCACGGCCGCCGGGGTGCTGCGTAATGCCGGGGCGCTGGATATTTATGTGCTGGCCACGCACGCGGTGATGTGCGGCTCGGCCTTCCAGACGCTCGAACAGGCCCCGATTAAAAAGATTTGCGTGACCGACACGATCCCCCTTCGCCAGGCCAATGTGCCCGCGAAGATCGAGGTGGTCTCCGTGGCCCCTTTCCTGGCCGAGGCCATTCAGCGGATTCATAACAACATGTCGGTGAGCTTCCTTTTCAAAGACGATAACGGAGAGTCATGATGGACCAGATGACCTTGACGGCCGAAGCGCGCCCCACCACCGGGTCGGCGGAAGCCCGCCGCGCCCGCCGCGCCGGTAAAATCCCCGCAGTGATCTACGGACACAAGCAGGACCCTGTCAACGTATTGTTCACCGAGGACAGCGCGAAGAACATTGTCCATCACCGGATTAAGACCATGATGCTCCAGGTGGGCGACACCCGCGAGCAGGTGCTGGTCAAGGACGTGCAGTTCGACACCTTCGGCGAAGCGGTGCTGCACTTCGACCTTGAACGGATTGCGATGGATGAAAAGCTGGAGCTGGAGTGCCCGGTCCGCCTGATCGGCGAGGCCAAGGGCGCGCTGGCGGGCGGTGTGTTGGAGCACCCGGTCAGCGACCTGGCCATCGCCTGCCTCCCGGCCGCCATCCCCGAAGCGATCACCATCAACATCTCCGACCTGGAGATTGGCGATACGATTCACGTGAAGGACGTGACCCCGCCCGCGGGGGTCGCCTTCCTGACCGACCCCGACGCGATCCTCGTCACCGTGCATCCGCCCACCGCGGAAGCGGAGGAAGGCGAGGGCGAAGAGGAAGGCGCGACGGACGAGCCCGAAATCATCGGGCGCAGGAAGGAAGACGAGGACGAGGACGAAGCCTAGTCCTTGCCCGGACGCATGGTGCTCAACGGGAGCCGACGTGTGCTGGCAGTTTTTGGCCTTGGCAACCCAGGCCGACGTTACGAAGGCACCCGACACAATGTCGGCTTCGACGTGCTTGACAAACTGGCCGAGGAGTTCGGGGCGACGTTTTCGACCCGGACCCGGCTGCGAGCGGCGACGGCCGAGGCCCGCGACGGCGAGGCCCGGCTGGTGCTGGTCAAGCCGCTGACCTTTATGAACGACTCCGGGGCGGCGGTGCAGGCCGTGGCCGCGTGGCACGACCTGACGCCCGACCGGATGTTGGTGGTGTGTGACGACCTCGACCTGGAGCTTGGCCGGGTACGCCTCCGGCGCAAGGGGTCGAGCGGCGGGCACAACGGTTTGAAAAGTATCGAACAGGCGCTGGGCACCCAGGCGTTTGTCCGGATGCGGATCGGCATTGGCCGCCCGCCCGGACAACAGGACCCGGTGGATTATGTGCTGGACCGGTTCGCCGGAGCCCAGCGCGAGGTAATGGACGGTGCTGTGACCCTCGCGGCCGAAGCCGTGATCTGTTGGGTCCGGGATGGCATCGACCGGTGTATGGACAGGTTCAACTGAGAGGACATAAATTGAGAGCGTACGAAGGGCTGTTTCTGGTGGACGACAACCGAGCCTCTGAGAACCTTCAGGAAGTGATGGACCACGTCCGCGGCCTGCTGGAGCGCAACGGGGCCACGATCCGTACCCTGGAGAAATGGGACTCGCGCCGGCTGGCTTACGAGATTAACGGCCGGCGGCGCGGCACCTACCTCCTTGCCAAATTCGACGGCGACCCGGCCCAGATCGCCGCCCTGGAGCACGACTGCCACATCTCCAACACGGTGATGCGGGCGATGGTCCTCCTCGAAGAAAACGTCGGCGTGACCCTCGACGAAGCGGAAGACGCGGTGCGGGCCAAACGCCGCTCCGTGCTCGCCGCCCTGGGCAAAGACGACGCGGACGACGAGCAAGGCCCCGATGACGACAACGGCGACGACGACGATACGGATGTGGATGAAGACGACGCGTAACCCTGACTGGAACCGGAAACGGGGGTAACCCGCTATGGCCAACCTGAATAAAGTTTTGTTGATGGGCAACCTGACGCGCGACCCGGAGCTGCGCTATATCCAGTCCGGCACCGCCGTGCTCGACCTGGGGCTGGCCGTGAACCGGCGCGTCAAGCAGGGCGACGGCTCGTGGGGCGACGAAGCCACCTTCGTCGACGTGACCGTCTGGGGCAAGACCGCCGAAAACTGCGCCGAATACCTGAGCAAGGGCCGGCCGGTGTTCATTGAAGGCCGCCTGCAGCTCGACCAGTGGGAAGATAAGAAGACCGGCGACAAACGCAGCAAGCTCAAGGTGGTGGGCGAAAACGTACAGTTCCTGGGCAGCCGGGGTGGCGAGGGTGGTGGCGGCGGCGGCGGTGGAACCGCCCGCAGTCGGCCCAGCCCCCCGCCGGACCGCTCCCAGGCTGATGATATGGAATTGTCCGACGACGATATCCCGTTCTAAGCTTCTAAAGTTCGGAGAGATGGCATGGCAAAGAAACGTTACGTGAAGCCCGGCGACCGGTCGCGTTGCCGCTTCTGCAAGGCCCAGATCGACACGGTGGACTACAAGGACACCAACACGCTGTTCAAGCTGTTGACCGGGCAGGGCAAGCTCTTTTCTCGCAAGCGGTCGGGCAATTGCTCCACCCATCAGCGAAGCATCAAGGCCGCGGTTCGACGCGCCCGGGTGATGGGGCTGTTGCCGTATATCGGCGACTAGACCCCAACGATTCGGCGGAACGCGGATACTCTGGAGGAACACAATGAAGGTTCTGTTGCGGGAGCATATCGAGAAACTGGGCGAGCGGGGCGAGATCGTGAACGTCGCCAACGGCTACGCCCGTAATTTCCTGCTGCCCCGTCGCCTGGCGGTGGCCGCCACCGCGGCCAACCAGCGGCAGTTGGAAGTGGAACACGAGCGGATCGCCAAGTTGGCCGCCAAGGAGCGCGAAGACGCTCTGGCGCTGCTGAAGAGCTTGACCGACGCCTCGGTCACTCTGGTCGCCACCGCCAGCCCCGAAGGGCACCTGTACGGCTCGGTCGGCCCCCGTGAAATCGCCGCCGCGCTGACCCAGGAAGGCTTCGAGGTCACCGAGCACCAAGTCAAGTTGGACGACCCTTTCAAAGAGACCGGCGTTTACGTCGTCGATGTCGAGCTGTCCCCCGATCTGAAGGCCCAATCACGGGTCTGGATCGTCGCGGAATAGGGGCACCGACCGAGGCCGTCTGACCCCCGCAGAGCGGCATCCATTCCGCCGGCGCAGGAGAGCTCATGGGTGAGGGAAGCTCGGCCGAGCGCGTGCCTCCGCACAGTCAAGAAGCGGAAGTCGCCGTCCTCGGCGCCATCATGCTGGAGCCTACCGCCATGGGGGCCGTCGCCCCCATGTTGCAGCCCGACTGCTTCTATCGGGCCGACCACCAGGCCCTCTACAACTGCTTCGCCAACCTCTACGCCCACAACCGGCCCATCGACGTGATCTCCGTGCGCGAGGAGCTTCGTCGCGGCGGGCGTGAAGACATCGCCTCCAGCGCCGACCTCTTCACCACGCTGACCGGGGCGGTCCCCTCCGCCGCCAACGCCGAATACTACGCCAACATTGTCCGCCACAAACACCAGCTCCGCCAGTTGATCACCTCCTGCAACGAATCGCTGATCGAAGCCTACGACGAACAGCTGGACGTCACCCAGATCATCGACCGGGCCGAGCAGCGCGTCTTCCAGGTCTCGACCCAATACGAGAGCAACCACCCGGTCGAGGTGCGCGAGGTGGTGCAGGACGTGATCGACACGATTATGAACCACCCCGAACGGCTGGTCGGCCTGCCCACGGACTTCCCCGACCTCGACCACTTGACCGGCGGGCTGCATCGGGGCGAGCTGATCATCATCGGCGGACGGCCCAGCAGCGGCAAGACCACCTACTCGCTCAACCTGATCGAACGCATCGGCGTCCGACAGGCCCAGGGCATCCTGATGTTCAGCCTCGAAATGCCGCGCGAACAGATCGCCCAGAACCTGCTCTGCTGCCACGCCCGGATGGATTCGACTCCGCTGCGCACCGGCAAGCTGGACAAGAGCCAGTGGTCCAAGATCAGCGAGGCGGCCAGCGTGCTCTACGACTCTCCCATCTTCATCGACGACTCCGCCGGGCTGACCGTCAGCCAGATTCGCTCCAAGTGTCGCCGCGTCTTCAGCCAGCACGACATCAAACTGGTGGTGATCGACTACCTGCAACTGATGAGCGGCGAGCGGCTGGGGTCCAACACCTCGCGGCTGCAAGAGATCACCGACATCTCGCGCGGGCTGAAGGGGCTGGCCAAAGAATTGAACGTGCCGGTTATTGCCCTCTCGCAGCTCTCGCGTGCCGCGGTGGGCGATGCCACCCAGCGGCCCAAGATGTCGCACCTGCGCGAGTCCGGGGCCATCGAGCAGGACGCCGACATGATCCTGCTGCTCTACCGGCCCGACGACCCGGAGCCGGGGATGGAGGGCGTGACCGAGCTGATTATCGCCAAGCAACGCAACGGCCCGACCGATACCGTCCGGATGGTGTTCAAGATGAACGAGATGCGCTTTGAGTCCTACTCCGGCTACGACGCCGCCCAGATGGGCGCCCCGCCGCTGGACGATGACGACGATGACGATGTCGGCCTCTAAGCCGACCAAGGAGCCGAGGTGACCAATACGCGGAAATCACAGCCGGGCCTGGCCGCCCTCTTAATCGGGCTGGCCTTGCTGCTGCTCGGCACCCCGCCCGCCCGGGCGGCCGAGGGCGATATCATCCGCGAGGTGCGCTTCGTCTATCGCGACGAGGCCACCCGTGAGGAGACCCCGGTGGACAGCCCGTCGCCGCAGTGGTTCGCCTCCAGAATCCGCCAGACCGTGGGCCGGGCTTATGACGCCCAGGAAGCCAACGACGACCTCACCCGATTCATCGCCCAGCACGGGATGCTCTGCCGCGAGGTGCGGGCCGAGCCGGTCGCCGACGGGGTGCGCCTGGTCTATGTCTTCGAGCGGCGGCAGCGGGCCTGGGCCGTCCGGGTCGTCGCCCGGAAAGGCTCGCCTTCGGTCGCGTCGAGCACGCTGATGGACGAGGTGGTGAAGCTGCGCCGCGAGGTGCCCGTGGGCCTGGCCGAGGTGAACCGCGACCGCTGGGCGATTGTCGAATGGCTCCGCCGACGCGGCTTCCACTTCGCCACCGTCAACACCCGCGTGCTCCCCTCCGAGAACCGGGCGGGCTATGTGGACGTGACCTTCGAGGTGGACCGCGGCCCCAAGGTCCAGCCTGAGCGCGTCAGCATTCGGGGCAATGCCTCCATCCCCGACGACGAGCTCGCGGACCTGATGTGGACCCAGCCCGACGCCTGGTACAACTCGCACGTCTTCGTCCAACGGGCGTTCGAGCGCGACCTCGAAAACATCAAGCGCCACTACCTGGCCGGCGGCTGGGAGCACGTGGAGGTCAAGGCCCTGCCCGTGCTGTTCGACCCCGAAAAAATTCGCATCCGTGTGCGCCATGCCGTCCGCGACGGACAGGACACCGTCACCCGCGTCAGCGTCAGCGGGTCCGACACCCTCGGCAACCGCCGCATCCGAAAGCAGATGGTCACCCGCGTCGGCGGACGGTTCGACCCCGCCCTGCTGGACCGCGACCTGCGCTGGCTGGACGCTCGGTACCACCGGGCCGGGTTCCGCGCGCACCCGCTGGACCGCACCCTCGAACACCGCGACCTGGGCAACGGCGTCACCGAGACCCGCGTGGCTATTATTTACGGCCGGGCCGAAGAGGTGGTCACGCTGGACCTGACCCTGCGGCGCGGCGACGGCGGGGCCATCCTGGTGGACCGAGCCGCGTTCAAGACCTCGCTGCCCTACGCCGATAAAACCCCGGCCGACCTGGCCACACGGCTGCGCCCCGGAGCGGTCTTCACCCACGACGCCCTGCTCGCCGACGTCGCCGACCTGGCCCGCTATTACACCGATGCCGACGGGCCGGACTATGCCCTGATGCACGTCGCTTACGACCGCACCGCCGACGGCTATCGCGTGCGGATGGACTTGCAGAAGAAGGGCTGCTCGGCCTGGGTGCGCGTGCAGGTGCATGAGGGCGGGCGGTACCACGTCGAAAGCGTCGCCTTCGAGGGCGTCCCGCCCCTGTTCGAAGACCACCTCCGCGACCGGCTTCGGATGCAACAGGGCAGCCGCTTCACCCGCAGCGACCTGGTCGCCGACCTCAACACCATCAAGCTGGTCTTTATGGAAAAAGGCTACGCCGATGTGCGCGTCAAGCTCGACGAGACGCGCCTCGCCCGCCCCGGCGCCCGGGTGTACGACCTCGTCTATCTCGTCGAGCCAGGCCCGCTTTACTACATCGACATCATCCGCCCGACCGGCAACAAGAAGACCAAGCCGGTGGTCATCACCCGCGAGATGACGCTGCAAGCCCAGGACCGGTTTGACATCCGGAAAATCCGGGACAGTGAACGGCGGCTGCGCAACACGCAGCACTTCGAGAAGGTCGAAATCCTGGCGGTGGACAGCCCGCGCGAGGAGGACGGCAAGCGGTTCAAGGAGCTGCGGGTCAAAGTCGAGGAGCGCGAGACCCGCCGTCTGTTCCTCGGCGTCCGAGCCGGCTCAAACATCGGCGTGATGGGCGACATCGGCCTGCGCGACACCAACTTCGACATCGGCGATACGCCGCGCGACTGGGCGGACTTCATCTCCGGCGCCGCCTTCTCCGGCGGCGGCCAGACCCTGGCCGTGGCCCTCCAGCCGGGCAGCCGTTACAGCCGCTTTGCGATCCAATGGACCGAACCCTGGCTGGACGATCAGCCGGTCGAGCTGGGCCTCGGCGCGGCCTATACCACGCGCGACTGGGACGACTACGAGGTCAGCACCCTGGGCGGCAACCTCTTCCTGGGCAAGCGCTTCCACCGCGACGTGACCGGCTTCATCGGCGTCCGCGCCCACCGGGCCTACCTGGACGACGTCAGCCGGACGGCCCCTCCGGAAATCTGGTCCGATGAGGGGGCACACCATATCCTCGGCTTCTCGCTCGGCCTGACCAAGGACACCATCGACGACCGGGCCTTCCCGACCGAGGGCTCGAAGCGCACCGTGCTGGCCGAGCTGATCGGCACGCCCGGCCCCGCCGCCCTCAAGCTGCTGGCCGAGGGCCGCTGGTACTGGACCGTCCACGAGGCCGCGGACGCCAGCCGCCAGGTGGTCTCGCTGTGGGGCGATGTCGGCACCCTGCTGGGCCGCGACCTGCCCGTCTTCGAGCGCTTCTATGCCGGCGGCATCGGCTCCGTGCGCGGCTTCGCCACGCGCGGCATCAGCCCGATGGACAACCGCCGCTACGTCAACCCCGCAGTGCCCGCCCTCGGCGTGGTGCGCGTCGGCGACGGCGACCCGGTAGGCGGCAAGTTCCTGATGGAAGGCGGCATCGAATACCACTTCCCCATTGTCAAAGACCGGCTGCGCGGCCTGGTCTTCCTCGATATCGGCTCCGTCGGCGAAGGGGCCTTCGGCCTCGGCGACGCCCTGTCCAAGCTGAGGGTGTCCACCGGGTTCGGTCTGCACTTCAAGTTACCGCAGCTCGGCGGCGTCCCCATTGCCATTTATGTCGGCCTACCCTTGAAGAAGGAGAGCGGCGATGAAACGGAAACGCTCAGCTTCAGCCTCGGCGTGGTGCTGCCGTAGCCTGCTCCTGGCCGTCGCCGCGCTGCTCCTGACCGGGGCACCGGCCCACGCGGGCGAGGGGCGGATGCGCATCGGCGTGCTGTCGGTCGATACCGTCCTGGCCAACCTCCGGAGTTGGCAGCAGGTGCAGGCGCAGCTTCAGGAGCAGACCCGCGAGGCTCAGGCCCGTCTGGAAGCGAAGCAGAAGGAGATCGACCGCATCCGGGCGGAGATGGATTATTTCAAGCCCGACTCGCGCGACCACGAGGTGCGCCGGGCGCAGATGGCGGAGCAGCGGCAGGCCTACGCCCGGCTCTCGGAGCAGCTTCGGACGGACATCGCCCGCCGCGCCCGCGAGGCCCACGAGGCCGTCATCGAGCAGATTGCCGAGGCCGCTCGGGACTATGCCGTGGCCAACGGGCTGGACGTGGTGGTCGATGCGCGCTCCGTGTTCTACGTCGCGGGCGGGGCCGATATCAGCTTGAAGGTTGCGTCGGCGATGAACAAACGTTATAAAGAAAAGGCCCCGGAAACGGTTCCGGGCACTATGGAGAAGCGTTGATGCCCGCAGCATGTGAAGGACAACAGGGACAGGACTTGACCGCCGCACGGCTGGCCGAGCTGGTCGGCGGCCGGCTGGAGGGCGACCCCGCCACCCCGGTGAGCGGGATCAGCGGCCTCGCCGGAGCCGGGCCGGGCGACGTCAGCTTTGTCCTGGAGAAAAAATACGCGGCCCTCGCCGCCTCGACCCAGGCGGCCGTGCTGCTCGTCCCCAACCAGATTTCCCTGGAACAGAGCGGCGCCGCGGCTCTCATCCGCGTGGACGACCTGACCGCCGCCCTGGAGCGTCTGAGCGACGTCTTCGCCCCGCCGAAGCCGAAGCGAACGCCCGGCGTTCACCCCAGCGCGGTCCTCGGAGACGATGTGGAATTGGGCGACGGAGTCTATGTCGGCCCGTGTGCGGTGGTCGGCGACCGCGCCCGCATCGGCGAGGGGGCCGTCATCTCGGCCCAGGTGGTGATCGGCGAGGCGGTCGAGATCGGGGCGCACACCACGCTGCACCCCCAGGTGGTGATCGGCGACCGCTGCCGCATCGGCGACCATGTCATCCTGCACCCCGGCGTGAAGGTCGGCGGCGACGGCTTCGGCTATGTGTTCCGCGGCCGCGAGCACCACAAGGTCCCGCAGATCGGCATCGTGGTCATCGAGGACCACGTCGAGGTCGGCTGCAACACGAGCATCGACCGCGCCCGGTTCGGGGCCACGCGCATCGGGCGGGGCACCAAGATCGACAACCAGGTGATGATCGCCCACAACTGCCAGGTGGGCGAACACTGCATCATCACCGGGCAGTGCGGCCTGGCCGGCAGCGCCACGGTGGGCGACTACGTGGTCTTCGGCGCCCAGTCCGGCGTCACCGGACACGTCCACGTGGGCGACCGCTCCCAGGTGGCGGGCCGCGCCGGCGTGAGCAAAGACATCCCCGCGGGGTCGCGGGTGATGGGCGCCCCGGCCCAGCCCTACGGCGACGAACAGCGGCTCCGCGCCCTGCTGCGGCGGCTGCCCGAACTGGCCCATACGATCCGCTCCCTGGCCGGGCGGGTCAACCACATCGTTAAGGTGTTGGACATTGAAGAGACTACAACGGACGATTGAAAAGCCGGTCGAATTCACCGGCATCGGCATTAACACCGGCGAGGACGTCACGGTCGGCTTCAAGCCCGCGAACGTCGGAGCCGGGATTCGGTTCATCCGCGTGGACCTGCCCGGCCGGCCTGAAATCCCGGTGACCCCGGCCTGTGCCACCAGCCGGCTGCGCCGCACCGCGCTGCGCAAGGGCGACGCCGCCGCCTCCGGCGGGGCCGAGGTCCAACTGGTCGAGCACGCCCTCGCCGCCTGCTTCGGCATGCAGGTGGACAACCTGATCATCGAGATCAACGGGCTGGAGATGCCCGTGGGCGACGGCAGCGCGGGCATCTACGTCGATGCCTTCAAAGATGCCGGCATCGTCGAGCAGGACAAGCCCCGGCGCGAGGTCATCGTCGCCGAGCCGATCTCCATCACCGCCAAAGACGCCAGCCTCATCGCTCTGCCCTCCGAGGACGGCCTGCGCATCTCCTACACTCTCGACTTCCGCCCCACGCTCCAGCCGCAGTATTCGAGCTGGCCGATTACGCCCGACACCTTCCGCAACGAACTCGCCCCGGCGCGCACCTTCTGCCTCGAAGAAGAAATCGAGGAGCTGCGCTCACGAGGCATGGGCAAAGGGGCCACCTACCTGAACACCCTGGTGATCGGGAGCGAAGGGCCGATTGAAAACACCCTGCGCTTCGAAGACGAACCTTGCCGCCACAAGGTGCTGGACATCCTCGGCGACCTGTGCCTCGCGGGCGTGGACATCAACGCCCACATCATCGGGGTCAAGTCGGGCCACGCCCTCAACGCCCGCCTGGCCGAACGCATCCGCCGGGTGGTGATCGACCGGGCCGCCGTGCCCAAGCCCCCGGCCCTCGACGTCCGCGCCATCCGCCGCATCCTGCCCCACCGCTATCCCTTCCTGATGGTGGACAAGCTGCTGGAGCTGGTGGACGACCGCCGCGCGGTGGGCATCAAGAACGTGAGCATCAACGAGGAGTTCTTCCAGGGCCACTGGCCGGACCAGCCGATTATGCCCGGCGTGCTGCAGCTCGAAGCCCTCGCCCAGGTCGGCGGCCTGATGTTCGCCAAACGCTGCTCCGAAAACCGCAAGCTGGCCGTGCTGCTCTCGATGGACAACATCAAGTTCCGCCGCACCGTGGTCCCGGGCGATCAACTGACCCTGGAGATGGAGGCCTCGCGCATCCGCTCGCGCACCGCCAACGTCCACGGCCGGGCGATGGTCGGCTCCGAAGTCGCCTGTGAAGCCGATATCACCTACATGCTGGTTGACAAACCGGCCGAAGACACCGAAACCCCATAACAGGAAAATACCGTGCCCACGATTCATCCTACTGCTCTCATTGATCCGAAAGCCCAGCTCGCCGACGACTGCTCCGTCGGCCCCTTCGCCGTCATCGGCCCCGAAGTGATCATCGGCTCGCAGACCGAGATCGGCCACGGCTGCCACATCGCCGGCCGCGTAACCATCGGCCAGGGCAACCGCTTCTACCCCTATTGCTGCATCGGCCTGCCCCCGCAGGACGTGGGCTACCGGGGCGAGCAGTTCGCCGTGACCATCGGCGACCACAACATCTTCCGCGAGTTCTGCACCGTGAACATGGGCACCGCCAAAGACCGCGAGATCACCACCATCGGCGACCACAACTACCTGATGACCTACGTGCATATCGGGCACGACTGCGACATCGGCAACCACGTGGTGCTGATCAACAACGTGGGCATCTCCGGGCACACCCGCGTGGACGACCACGCCATCATCAGCGGCCTGACCGGGCTGCACCACTACGTGACCGTCGGGCACCACGCCTTTGTCGGCGGCATGTCGCGCATCATCCACGACGCCCCGCCGTACATGATCACCGAGGGCAACCCCTCGCGGGTCCACCGCGTCAACGTCATCGGCCTGCAACGGCACGGCTTCT
Organism: uncultured Planctomycetota bacterium; assembly: GCA_964490295.1. Taxonomy (GTDB): domain Bacteria; phylum Planctomycetota; class PUPC01; order PUPC01; family PUPC01; genus CAZBCO01. The sequence continues at coordinate 4,036 of CAZBCO010000160.1, read as the reverse complement.
CCGCCGAGGCCATCGACGCGCTGAAGCGCGCCCATCGCATCCTCTACCGCTCCAAGCTCACACGGGTCGAAGCCTTCCGCATCATCGAGACGCGCGAGGGCGGCCCCACCCCGGAAGTGCGCACTCTCCTCGACTTCCTCGCCGCCCAGATGGCCGGGCGACAGAACCGCCAACGCGAAGTGCGCAGAAAGGCCGCCAAGCCGTGAGTGACTCCGCCACGTTACGCACCGCCGTCATCGGAGCCGGGCACCTGGGCACCTTCCACGCCCGCGTTCACTCCGAGCTGCCCGAATGCGACCTGCGCTACGTGGTCGATGTGGACGGCGACCGCGCCCGCGAAGTGGCCGAACGCTACGGGGCCGAGGCCCGGACCGACGCCGCCACGCTCCTCGGCGAGGTCGACGCCGTCAGCGTGGTCACGCCCACCGCCACCCACTTCGCCACCGCCAGGCCCTTCCTCGAAGCCGGCGTCTCCGTCCTGCTCGAAAAACCCATGACCCAGACCGTGCTGGAGGCCGACGAGCTGATCACCGCCGCTGCGACCAGCGGAGCGAAACTCCAGATCGGGCACATCGAGCGCTTCAATCCCGCCTTCCGCGCGGTCCGCGACGTGCTCCATCAGCCGGCCTTCATCGAAGCCCATCGGCTCAGCCCCTACCCCTTCCGCGGCACCGACGTCAGCGTCGTGCTCGACCTGATGATTCACGACCTCGACCTGATTCTCGACCTGGCCGGCTCCACCCCCACCGACGTCCGCGCCGCGGGCATCGGCCTGCTCTCCAAGGGCACGGACATGGCCAACGCCCGGCTGGAGTTCGGCCCGGCGGGCTGCGTGGCCAACATCACCGCCAGCCGCGTCTCGCCGCACCCGATGCGCCGCCTGCGCGTCTTCCAGGCCGACGCCTACATCTCGATGGACTTCCTCGCGAAGAAAGTCTTCGTGTTCCGGCACCGTGCGGGCCGCGACCTCTCGGCGATGCCGCCCGACGAGATCGCCAAGCTGGCGGAGCTTCCCGGCGAGGCCCGGCTCGGGGCCTTGTTCGACGTGCAATGCTCCGAACTCAGCCCAGCCGACGCCCTGAAGGAGGAAGTCGCCGCCTTCGCCGAGGCCGTGCTTCACGACCGCGAGCCGGTCGTCACCGGCGAACACGGACGCCGAGCCTTGGCCCTGGCCGTGACCATCGACAGCCGCATCGGCTATTTCCTCGCCCAGCGCCAGTAACCCCCGCGCCGCCCCACGAAATGCTGCCGCTCAAGAGTTGACGAGCGACGCGCCGCCTGCTAGAATACGCTTCACATTGGCAAGCGGGCGATTAGCTCAGTCGGCAGAGCGCTACACTCACATTGTAGAGGTCACTGGTTCAAGTCCAGTATCGCCCACCATTAAGTGCCTGACTGCCGGGCGTCTTCCTCAAGACAATCGTAAAAGGGTGTCGGCTCTCCCCCTGAATCCCCGACCAGTCCCAAGCCATTTTTCGCGTTCGGCACCGGCGGATTTCTAAAAACACGAATGAGAACATTCAACTTTTCCTGAGCGGCCCTGTAGGGAGTTGCTGCGTCCTCAGCACCATTGGTTCGGATTGCTCCGACGGTAAAATCCGGCGCTGAAGACCGGCCCTGTCCGAGCGGGAAAGAGGGTGGCGTTTTTTGACGAACCGAATCGAGGCCCCCCAGGCATCGCTCAAAAATGCCGTGCCTTAGAAGCGAGCTTGGTGCATTGGTTTTTCGGGATAGGGGGCTGGTTTGTTGTGCTTCGGACGAAATTGGACAAAGCCTTGTTGCCGGTATTCAAGGCCGTGCAGCATCACTTTCTCAAGTCCATCACCCACTCCACATAAACCGGATCGAACCGGCCGTGCTTCCATGCGGGGTGCAGGAATATCCCGGGCTTGGCGTCGTTGCCGATGCGTAACCAGCTTTCCTCTTTCGGCCCCGCATGCAGGCGTACGTTCGCCCCGGCGCCGACGGGTAGAAGCTTACCGTGCGGCCATGCGAGCAACCCCTTGTCCGCTTGCCGATAGATGCCGGCGGTGTCGAGAAGAACGTCACGGCCGGCCCGCGTGCATCTGATCACGCTGGGAGCGCCCCAGAAGAAATGGTCGTAGTGCGTATCCAGCCCGGGGGCGACGATGAACCGCACAACCGCTTTCTTGCCTGACCAGGCCGAAAGGTTGACGGCGTGCTCCCGCCAGGCAGGCCCCGGCCTCACGTGCTCGTCCAGCAACGCGACCTTCTCGTCCGAGCCTTGCTCCCACACCTGAACTTGGATTCGTACGCCTGTGCTGCGTTGCCCGTCTTCGGAGTGGAAGCCTGAGCCGAAGGTGAGCCAGAATGGGCCGGCCTCGGGATCGGGTTGCGTGCGGCGCGGCTGCCCGACCTTGCCGGCGGGCGGATTGACGAAACGAACGTTCGAGACAAACCGGTTCATGCTCAGCCCCATACTATTGGCGTCGCGCACCACCTCGTGGCCGCTGCGCAGGCCCTCGATGGTGACATCGCGCACCTGCTTGTCCGCCGCCCAGCCGCGAAAATCGCTCTTGGACCGGATCCCCGGAGCGAGGTGGATGTTGCGGATTGTGATTCCGGCCATTTCGCCGGGGAACGTATGGTTGCCGGGTATGTTGAAAACACTATCGATGAAACCGAAAAGAAACAGCCGGCCTCTGGCATGCTCCACCCGCAGGTCGTCGAATACGATGTTGCTCATGCGCGTGCCGTGCAGGGATAAGATCGAAAAGACGCTCGCTTCCTTCCAATCCGCTTCCTTGTGAATCACATCGCAGTCACGGAATTCGATGTTCTGATAGTGCCTTGCGCGTGTTTCCGGGCCGACCACCAGCGCGTTGTTGGCGTCACTCCAGAGAACACACCGGCTGACCGTGATATTCTCGACCGGTGGTTTTTTCTCGGGAGGGGTGGTGCGGCCGCCCTTGCCCTTGATCGAGATGCAGTCGTCCCCGGTGCGGAAAAAACAGTCCTCGATGATCACGTCACGGGAGTTGCAAGGATTCAGCCCGTCCGTGGACGGGACGACCGGTGCCACGACGTGGAAGTAGGAGACCCGCACGCGATCACAGTCGCTGAGCACCGTGCACCACTGCGGCACCGACCGGGTCAGCGTGATCCCCTCGATCACCACGTCCCGGCAGCGAAGTAGATCGATGCCTCGCGGCCCGATTTTTTGTTTGTGGTAGCTGTTGAAAACGGTTCTGGACGTCTGCGACAGGACGCCGCGGCCCATGATGCGGATGCCCGTTGCATTCTTGGCCTGCACCCAACCCTCGACCCAGGCGCCGCCTGCCAGGCAGAGCGTCTGGCCGTCGTTGAGTACAATCGGCTTTTTCAGGTCGGTCTTGTGCAGGCCCGGCCCGAACACAATAGCGCCCTCCGGAGCCGGCTCGGCCGGGGGGTTGGCGAAGATGTGCAAGGGACGGTTGTAGCGGTCGCCGTTCACGATCACCGTCACCGAGCCGGGCTTCTCCAAGTCGAAACTCGCTTGCGCTCCGTCCTGCCGGGGAAGGATGCCCCGCGACAGCGGGTGCAGTGATATGTCGCTGACGCGCTCCTCGGGGAGGAACGCGGGCTTCACCACCACCTGGATCCGGCCCGTGAAGTCGAAAGAGGCAAAACAGACGGGATGCTTGTACTTGCTTGGGACACTGAAGACCGGGACCGCCTTGCCGCCGGCCATGATCTCGTAATCCTTCGACACCGGGGCCCCTTCCGGTGCCGGATACACGGTCACCGCATGGTTCGGATCATCCGCGAAAGCCACTGCGCTCGCCAGCATCAGCCCCGCCATTATAAGGAGTCGCATATATGCTTCCATTGGCCCGAATCCCATGCGCATTCGACTTTGTTTCGGGATCGAAGTGTCGGGTGGTTCTTTCATTGTCTACCAGCATGGCCGGGGAGCCGACCACGGGGTTATGTTTTCGGTAACACTTCAGCCAACTGAAGTACAGTCTACCTCGATGTCCCGGGATTGTCAATCAAGTATGAAGAAAAACTTGCGGTGGGTGGTGCTCGTGTGGAT
>CAZBCO010000159.1:0-3002 GCA_964490295.1 uncultured Planctomycetota bacterium | reverse complement strand
CCATTCGGCAAAGTCCCCCAAACCGGGATTCACAGAACCATCCATCTACGCGCGTCCGTCGCTGGCGGCCCGCCGAGCACTCCCCCCATCCGTCAAGCGTCTGACGCCGGGGATTGTAACAACAAACATAGAACTCGTCCACCAAAAAGTTTTAAAAATTATGGGCCGGAAAACCTGATACGCCCGGCCCTGAAACTGTGGGGCAATATGAAACGCGGTCTTTGGTTGCAGTAAAGACGTTCTTGGTATAGAATGCCGCAGAAGAACATCGTGACGTGTCACCCGCTGTGCCCGCTGTGGGTGTGTCTTTTGGAGGTTTATGATGCATCTTCAACAGACCAAAGCCAGGAGTCGTAGGAGTGGAGGGCCGCAATACTACTTTCACGACGTCCCGGAATCGGTCAAGGATTTCCTTCGCAAGAAGGGCGCATGCCAGGTGGTGCTTCAGACCCGGTATGGCATTGCGGCCAGTCCTTTTGTGGCGGTTGGGCGCGACCATAAACTCTCCGCCGGGGGGCAGCCCGTGCCCGGAGCCGTGGGGCACGACCGGATCCAAGGCGGCAGTACCAGCGAGTCGATTGGGTCCGCCATCCGGCGATGGTATGGCCTGCCCACCCCGGAAGACTTTGAGCGCATCGACGTGGATGTCTCGACTCACAAGGACGGGCATTTTATTCTGACGCCGCTGAGCGCCAAGCTCCGAACGCGCAAACGTTCGATAGAACTCGAACGCCCTGTGCTCCCGCTTTCCTTCAACAACCGGCATCAGAGCTCGTTGTGGCACGATCAATTCCGACATCTTCAGAAGCAGCAGACCGATTTCGATTGGATTCGCGGTCAGCTGCGCCGAGTGGTCGACGACCATTGCAAGGGTGCCGTCGCAGGCATTCACGAATCCGACCTGCTTCGCACCGCCGGAGCGCTCTCTCGACTGGGCGTACATCTCGGCCCCTATCTGGTCAAATCGTATGATTGTGATCCGAGTTACTTCCACTTCCTCGACCTGCCGTGCTACCCCTGTCCCGTCGAGGTGAAAAAGAATTCCAAGGGCTTCAAGTATCAGATACTCAAGTATAAACCGTTGCCCAGGGCGACGGTGCTATGCGTCAAGCATGACCTGATTGGAGTGCCCGAACACATTGATGTGATCGAACTCGCCTGCATGTCCGACTATCTGAGCCAATTATAAGCGGGGGCCGTTGTGCCAAAGCGCTCGGTGATAGACCCCATAAGCACCACCATTCGGCCGGCGCGCCAGCAATGGGCTCGCTACTACGGCGTGCATCCGTATTTTACGAGACGCGCGGGCAATGTGGTTCAAACATATATTGAGCACTACTCCCGTCCGGGGGATACGGTGTTGGACCCGTTCGGCGGGGCTGGAGTCACCGCGATTGAAGCGATGCTTTCCGGGAGAAGGGCCATTCATAATGACCTGAACCCGTTTGCCAATTTCCTGGTGGCGAATATCGCCGACACTCGCCTGGACACCCTGGCTCCGTTGCAGCAGGCCCTTGGACGTATCGAGGCGCAAGTCAAACCGCTTCTGCACAGTAACGAATCGGCGTCGGAAAGTGCGCTGATATCGCAACTTCAGGAGGTGCCGCTGCCGCCGAACATTCGGCTTCCCCGTAATTCGGATGTGGACTACTACCGCGATTTGTTCACGGTACGCCAATTGGCCGGATTGGCATGGCTGCGGAAGGCCATTGACGACGAACCGGACGATCGGGTGCGTGGCCCGCTGTTGCTGGCTTGGTCCGCTTCACTGGCCAAGCTGAACAAAACATTCATCTCCACACAGGGACGGGCAGAGAGTCGGGGTGGCCCCAGCATCTTCAGCATCTATCGTTACAAGGTTGCGGCTCGTCCCGTCGAACTGCCGATCTGGGAGACATTCCACCAGCGTTTCCTCAATGTGCTCGCCGCCAAAAAGGAAGTGCTGCAACTCCGGGACTATTTCAACCGGCTCCATCAAGAACCCTTGCAGGTCAGCAGTGAAAAGAACCTCCTGATTCTCGAGCAGGATGCAGCGGCATTGGCCGACCGTCTGGGTGCGGAAAGCGTGGACTATATCTTCACCGACCCCCCTTACGGCGGGCACATCGCCTACTTGGATTTATCGGTGCTTTGGAATCATTGGTTGGGCTTCCCCGTGACCGAGGATGCTCAGAAAAATGAGATCATTGTCGGCGGCCAGCAGGGGTTGTCCGAGGACCATTATCGGACCAGACTCGCGGACAGCATCCGCATGTGTCTGCGTGTGCTTAAGCCGGAGCGATGGTTTTCCGTGGTGTTTCAGCACTGGGATGTTAGCTACTTCGCGGCAATCCTCGACGCGGCCACGGCGGACGGAGCCGAACTCAAAGCGGCGGTTACGCAGGAGCCGCAGGTTATCTGGTCGATGCACAAGAAGAAAAACCGCGAGAGTGTCCTTGGCAGCGAAATGATCCTTACCTTCTACAAGCCCGCGCGAAAATCCCGTCGCCGGTCGTCGCGTCCCGCCGGCCCACCGGATTCCATCCCGTTCGACGACATTCTGGACGGGATTCTTGAGGATCAGTCAACTCACGGAGAGACCATCAGCACCGATGCTCTGTTCAACCGATTGGTGGTGGAGGCGTGGCGGAATCAGAGCCTGGCCGCGCTATCGGTGAGCAAGGATGACTTCGTGCAGCATCTGCGCTCCAAAGGCTGGCAATACGACCCGCATAATCATGTGTGGAGCAAACAGGCCGCTGAACACAAAGCCATGCTCTGGTAAGGGCACCCTGCACTCCCCGCGCTATTCCACGGTGACGCTTTTGGCCAGGTTGCGGGGTTTGTCGACGTCGCAGCCGCGCAGCACGGCGATGTGATAGGCGAGCATCTGCAAGGGGATGACCGTGACCAGCGGCGTGAGTGCGGCCGGGACGTCGGGCACGTAGAAGACGTGGTCGGCCTTGTCGGCGATATGCCGGTCGCCCTCGGTGGCGATGGCGATGACCTGCCCGCCGCGAGCC
>CAZBCO010000158.1:0-3902 GCA_964490295.1 uncultured Planctomycetota bacterium | reverse complement strand
CGGCGACGGCGACGGCGACGGCGGTCGGGGGCTCCACCGGTTGTGGTCTCGTATCAATCTCTGGGCCGGTTGCGATTACTATTACGACCACGAGGCGGTAAGGGAACCGGTAGCAGAAGTTTCGATTGCACGATCAAAGTATGGGTGGAACTGTGACCGCCCAAGCACCAAGAACGCGAGCATGGGCGGCGGAGGGATTCATACCGAAAAAATGGGGACGCGGTTCGTAAATCCGGCTGGCCGCAACAAGCGTTCGGTGTGGACCGTGGCGACGCAGCCTTATCGCGGTGCCCACTACGCGGTGTTCCCCCCGAAGTTGATTACGCCGTGCATTCTGGCCGGTTGCCCAGCGGGCGGGGTGGCGCTTGACCCGTTCATCGGGAGCGGGACGACGGGGATGGTGTGCGTCCAGCACGGGCGTCGGTATTTGGGAATCGAGCTCAAGCCGGACCACGTGGAGCAGGCTTACGGTCGGATAAGCGGGGCGCAGCCGCCGCTCTTTTCTTTCAGATAAGGGGCGTCTCACGACCTGGCCTCTTCCCGGATGTTGATCTTCACGTTGCGCGTTCGGTGGATAATTTTCTGTACCGTCCTGTGATGCCACTTCTTACCCCTGGCCGGCGTCTTGGCGGCGTTCAGGGCCTTGCAGATACCGCAGGGGGTCATACCGCTTTCTGTCATGGCCATAATCTCACGAATAACCCTCTGTTCTCGCGGGTCTAGTATCAGTCGCTCGTGCTTGGGATCAAACGGGTCAATCCCATAGCCATAGGGGGGCGAACCTCCCTGTTTCAGACCGGATGCGATCCGGTACTTGATCGCGTCGCTCGTCCTGGCCGATATTTGCTGCCGCTCCAACTCGGCCAAGCTCGCCAGCAGGGTGAAAATAAACCTGCCCATCGGACTGCGGGTGTCAATGTTCTCCTTGACTGACGCCATGTCCGCGCCCGCGGAGCGGAGTTGATCCGCGATTTCTAGGGCGTCCCTCGTGTTCCTGGCCATCCTCGACAGCGAGTAGACCACCAGGGATGCCTTTGCGTCGCAGGCGAGCCGTAGGGCCTGCACAAGCCCCGGTCTGGCCCTCGTGGCACCGCTGATTGCCCTGTCGGCGCACTCGGCCAATATCGAGTAGTCGTTCAGGGCACAAAACCGCCGAGCGTAGTCGAACTGCTTCTCAATGGACTCGCATTTCGCACCGCCGGGCCGGGGGCTGAAGCGCGCGTAAATCACCGCCTCTTTCAGTATCTTCGTCATAGCCTGATGTTCCTTTCAAAAGCCGGTCAACCTTCCATTTCAAGCGCCATCAAGACCGCCCGCATGTTATTCCGATGTTGTTTGCACAGGGCTACGCAGCGCTCGATTGTGACGCCGATGCCCTCGGCTTCAGCGATTTCCAGCGCCCGCTTTGCGAAGGCCGCAGACAGGTCTCTCCGCGACAAGGCCAGCGGATAGCAACGCGACAGGAGCGGCCCACCATCATCGCAGTTCTCGAACAGCCGATCCTGCCCGTCATTCGTCGTGGTGAAGCACCAGACGACATGTGACTGTATTGGTTCGATGGCCACCAGTAGGGTGCGGATTGCCGCTTTACTGAGGCCATGTGCCTCGTTGATTATAACCGCTTTCCCGCCCCGCCCCCAGGCCGTATAACGCATGGAGTCTACCAGTTGCCCGATGTCGTTGACGCCAAGAGTTGTGCCGTCCACCTCTTGGGTGAAGATGTTGTCGGCCACCTCGGCGGCAATCAGTCTCGCCAGCGTAGTCTTGCCAGTCCCTGACTGACCGCTGATCCAGTAAGCTCGGCCCGCCAGGGTGCCATATCGGGCCTTGAGTCGCTCCAGCACGGCAATCACCTTGTCCTGTCCGCACACTTCGGCGTATGTCGTGGGCCGGTATCGCTCGGCCAAACTCTGTGCAATCGCTGTCGTCATTCTCCTCGCTCCTTTCGTCGTTTGCGTTCCAAGATTTCAAAGGCGTTCGGCGTGGCGTCCAGCAGCCGGAAGATGTCCTTGATCAAGTCCATCGCCGTATCGGCTTCCATCCGTGTTTGCGGTCGATAGACCTCGACTTCCCGTGCCTTCTGGTCAACGTTGGTAATGTCAGAATACTCCACGCGCAGCACCATTCGGAACTGCGTCTTGAAAAACCTCGGATCGGCCAATGCCTTACTCCTTTCGCAGCGGGCGTTGGGGCGAGCCGAAGCCCGCCCCGCCACCCAGGTTTGCTACGCCTTGATACAGGCGACGAAGTTGATGGCCACCTGTTTGCCGTTGTAGGCCAATCCATCAGGACGGTAGAACCCGCCCGACGACGCCAGCAAAAGGGTCTTACCGCTCGAACTCGGCGATGGTGTATCGTCAATCGGCGCGGTCAGAATCAGTTTGCCGTCTTCGATTTTGATGTCGATGTTGTCCACGTTTATCACCCCCTTTCTAAGGACGGTTGGGGCTTGCAAACGTCCCCACAGACGCCCGCCAGCCGTTGCTTATGTCTTCGTAGTGGAACATGCGAAGCATTACTTCATGCAGGGTCTTGCAGAGCAGGTAGCGATTGGGGTTTTTTCGCTCCAGTCCGTCGCGCTCCATCGCGAGAAAGGCCATGTCAATGCCAAGCATCACCAGATGCACCCAAAACCCCATCGGACGATGGAAACCCCTTTGATCCGCCTCGCCCTTCACGGCGCGCATTGTCCCGTTGAACGTGCAGATGATACACTCGGAGGCATGGATTTCATCCCGGCCATCCGGGGCCACGACGTTCCACCAGGCTTGACCGATAAACTGGCCGGTCATACACTCTCCCGCCCCATCGCAGTCGATGCACGGCCCAAGCTGGAGGCCATCAACGCCATCCGTCATGTGGTTGCGGCAGGAGCCAAAGAGCCGAACCATTCTCGCCCGGTGCTCTCGCACATCGTCCGGGTCTCGACTTATTCTTCCGCCCATACTACTTTCTCCTTTTCATTTCCAGCACCAACGCCCGGCCTTTGTCGTGATGGCACAAGCAACAAGCCTGTCCGAAGGCCAGGGCCTCAGTCTCCGCAGCGGCAAGCCTACGGCGACACCCTGAACAGCGAAATATCCAACTGGTCATAATAACTCACCCTCATCCCAAGATCATTGTCGTGCCTTGTACCGTACACACCAGCGTAGCATCGCCGTCGCGGTCGAGCGTCTTTTGCAGTTGCACAAGCGCCCGGCCAACAGTTACGGTGGAGTAAATCCCGGTCATCGGCCCGAACCGGCAGCAGCACAGTAACTGCACAATCATCCCGCTCTCCAGGACGCGGATGATGTCCGTCACTTTCGCCGGCAACATTGTCTGTTCCATCATCTGTTCCATTATATCAGCCCTCAAAAGTTATAATCGCCAAGCCATTTGTCGGTATAGGTCACATGACCCCAGCCGCGACCTTTATTCTCGTCACGCCACACTCGGCCCTTGCAGGAGCAACGACCCTGCACAACGGTCTCGCCGCGACCGATACGATCCCATTGGATTGACTCACCACAATTCGGGCACCAGCGGAACCCGTAGGTTGTGCGTTCGTCCACTTTATTGCTCACTCGACCCCTCCCGCTTCAACCGCTTGTCCAGCCGCTTGTCCGGCTTCTCCGGGCGACCATCATCCATCTGGCCCGTAGCCAGATACCACATCCCGCCAATCACCAGGCAGGCCAGACGCACCGCCCACCAAACTCTACGAATCAGCATTGCCGTTGCCCTCCTTTACTTCCCGCTGGGCCTTCACGGCCTCACGGAGCAGTTCTTCAACTTTCATCGCTGCCCTCCTCTCGCGCCTTCAGCATCGCGTCTGCCATGCAATAGCAGTCATCCGCGACACTGTCAGCAACAGAGTCCCTATCAACCACAAGCGAAGCAATGCCAGGCATATCATTTTC
>CAZBCO010000157.1:0-2680 GCA_964490295.1 uncultured Planctomycetota bacterium | reverse complement strand
CTGGGGCGGCTGATGAGCGCGGCGCTGGGCGTACTGGCCGCCGCGGCCGTCGGGGCATGTGCGGGCGCCCTTTTCGACCGGCGGGCGGCGCTCCCCGCTGCGGCAATCCTCCTCACCTGGCCGCATGTGTACAAGATGACGCATCTGGCCTACGTCGAACCGGGGCTGATACTGTACGCGGTGCTCGCATTGCTCGCGGCCTGGCAATACCGCCGTTCCAACCGTGATCTGCGCCATCTAGTGCTGCTGGGGCTGGCCTGCGGCCTGGCCGGGGGATGCAAGTATCCGGCGCTGCTGTTCCTGGCCGTTCCGGCGGGCGTTTGGGTGGCGGCCGTCGCCGGTCGGCGGGTCGTAACTCACGGAGCACTTTTTACCGGGCTGGTGCTGCTGGTGATGTCGCCGTGGCTGGTCCGTAACGTGGTGCATACCGGCAACCCCGTCCACCCGCTGCTCGGTCGGACGCTGGGCAGCCGCGACTGGTCGGCTCGGCAGGAGGCTCGCTGGGTCGCGGCCCATTCGCCCGGAAGCTATCCGCTGCGCGAGACGCCCCGGTCGCTGTCACTTCTGCTCTTCGTATTTCTTCCGCTCGTGTTTATCCGGCGTGAATGGCGCCGAACGGCGGGGGTGCTGATCGGGCTGGTGCTTCTCTCGGCAGCCGCGTGGTTCTTGCTCACCCATCACGTGCCGCGCTTTCTGATACCGTGGCTGATGCCGCTGGTGATGTTGAGCGCGGCCGGAGCGGTGGCGGCCCGCCGAGGAGGGGGCTTGCAACGGGTGCTGTCGCTGGTGCTGGTGGTGCTGTGTGTCGGCCACGCCGGGGCGGCGGTACTCGCCCGCTCGCCCGGCGGCAAGGCGGAACACCTCCCCGTCGTGCTGACCACCGAACTGGAATTGATGGCCGGGGTGTACGAACTCGATCAGGCCGTGTCGGCGTTGGCCGGCCACTCCAATTATCACCATCCGGCAATCGTTCACTTGAACCAGAAGGCGGAAGGCCGCGTCCTGTTCTACGGCGAGGCCCTCGCGTTTTATTGCACCGCTGACGTCGAAGCCCCCACGGTGTTCGACGAGAACCGCCTCGATGCCATCGTCGCCGAGGCAACCGACGGAGCTGACATCGCCCGGCGGCTCCGCGCGGAAGGCTTCACCCACCTCTACGTTAACCTGTCGGAGCTTAAGCGGCTGCAAACCACGTACCGTTTTGAGTTGGAAGGTGAAAGCCACCTGGGTTATTGCACGCTGCGGAATCCCGATGCATTCGAGCGCGTGCTCGATTTCCTGCACCGGTTCACCTACATCGAATACCCTGCCCTCCCGCCGACGGCCCAGCTCGCCGTCCACCGCGAGATCGTCCATACCATGCGTCACGGGCAGCCGTCGAACGCGTACCACCCTGCGATGGCCTTTACCGTCCATCGAATCATCGCCCCCTGACGGCCTCGCGCCCGAATCCTCCAAGCCGCGTGCTCTCCGGTTCCCGCCAAAAGCCTCACCGGCTGGATTTTCCGGCGGCGGGCGGGTACCATCTATGGTTATGACAGCAGCACACGATCGATTCTTCTGTTCCGGGAGCGCGTGGGAGCCGGCCGGGCCGCGCGCCGAGGCGGTGGGCGTGATGGTCAGCGGCGGCGTGGACAGCAGCACCGTGGCCGCCCTGCTGTTGCGCGAGGGGCTGGACGTCGTGGGGCTGACGATGCAGATTCCCAGCGCCCTGGGGCCGGCCTGCTCCGGCGTCGAGCTCCAGGCCTGCTGCGGCACCGGGGCCTCGGAGGTTTGCCGCCAACTGGGTATCCCGCACTATTTCGTCGATGTCCGCGACGAGTTCCGCCGGTTCGTGATCGAGCCGTTCCGCGAGGCCTACCGCAACGGCCGCACGCCCAGCCCGTGCATCGACTGCAACACGCATATCAAGTTCGACGTGATGGCCAGGCTGGCCCAGGAGGCCTTGGGTATCGAGCAGCTCGCCACCGGCCACTACGCCCGGATTCTGGATACGCCCGATGGGCCGGGGCTGTTCGCCGGATTGGACCCGGTGAAGGACCAGAGCTATTTCCTCTACGGCATCCGACGCGAGATGCTGGGCCGGCTCCACTTCCCGCTGGGCGGGCAGACCAAGGCCGAAACCCGCTCGCTGGCCTCCGCGATGGGCCTGAAAGCGCGCGACCGGGCGGAAAGCTCGGAATTGTGCTTTGCCGGGCAAGGCGACTACCGGGCGGCGCTGGGCGACCCGCCGGACGCCGGGCCGGGCGATGTGCTGAGCACCGACGGCCGTGTGCTGGGCCGCCACAAGGGCATCTCACAGGTCACCGTCGGCCAGCGTGGCGGGCTGGGTATCGCCGGCGGTGTGCCGCTTTACGTGGTCGAGATCGATCCGGCCCGCAACGTCGTGGTCCTGGGCGAACGGGCGGCCTGCCAAAGCACGACGGTCTGGGCGAACCAACTCAACATCCTCGCGCCCAGGCAACTGGCGGGGACGCCGCACCTTACCGGGAAAATTCGGTCGCGCGTCGAGCGCAAATCCTGCCGTGTCGTCGAAATCGAGTCCGACCGATTGCACGTCGAGCTTGATCAACCGGATCATGGGATTACCCCCGGCCAGCATCTGGTGCTTTATACCGAAGCAGGCCAAGTGGTTGCAGGAGGTGAAATTATCCGTAAGCCATCGCAGGGAGCTTTCCAA
>CAZBCO010000156.1:0-13665 GCA_964490295.1 uncultured Planctomycetota bacterium | reverse complement strand
GCCCGGCGGCCTCAAGCCGGCCCCCGCCGAGGCGCCCCCCGAAACCGCACCGGCCCCCGGCACCACGTAAGCCGGGAGATCGTGCCCGGCCCAGCTCGGCGGCTTCCCAACGGCCTGCGATGCCGTTAGAATAGGGGCATGTCGCCTGCTATCCGCTCGGATTCCCCGGACGCCTTTGCCCGCCGCCTGCTGCGGTGGTACGACCGTCATCGGCGCGACCTGCCCTGGCGGCGACGGCCCACGCCCTACCGCGTCTGGGTCGCCGAGGTGATGCTCCAGCAGACCCAGGTCGAGACCGTCCTGCCCTACTACCGCCGCTTCCTGCGGCGATTCCCCTCGATGGCCGCGCTGGCCCGCGCCTCGGTGGACGAGGTGCTGAGCCTGTGGGCGGGGCTGGGCTACTATGGCCGGGCGCGGCGGTTCCACCAGGCGGCCCGCCAGGTCGTCGCCGAACACCGGGGGCGTGTGCCGCGCGACATCGACGCGATGCGTGCCCTGCCCGGCGTGGGGCGCTACACCGCCGGGGCGGTGCTGAGCATCGCCTACAACCTGCCGGTGCCGATTGTCGATGGGAACGTGGTGCGCGTGCTGTGCCGGGCGTTCCATATCGTGGGGCGGCCGGAGCGGGCGGCGGTGCAGCGGCGGCTGTGGGAGCTGGCCGAGGCGCTCCTCCCGCCGCGTCGTGCGGGCGATTTCAACCAGGCGATGATGGAGCTGGGCGCGACGGTCTGCCGTCCGAAGCGGCCCGCCTGCCCGCGCTGCCCGGTGCGCGGCTCGTGCGTGGCCTTCCGGCGCGGTCGGCAGCTCGACCTGCCCACACCGGCGGTGCGCCGGGCGATCCCGCACCGCGATGTCGCCGTGGGCCTCGTCTGGCGGCGCGGGAAGCTGCTGATCACCAAGCGCCCGATGGACGCGATGCTCGGCGGGCTGTGGGAGTTCCCCGGCGGGGGGCGCGAGCCGGGCGAAACGCTCGAAGCCGCTCTGCGGCGCGAGCTGCTCGAAGAGACCGGCCTGACCGTGGAGGTCCGTTCGCATCGGCTCTCGGTACGCCACGCCTACTCCCATTTCCGCGTCACGCTGCATTCCTTCGACTGCGACGCCCCGGCGGGCCGCGTCCGGGCCTTGGGGGCCGACGCCTTCCGCTGGGTCACGCCCGCCGAGCTGGCAGACTATCCCTTCCCCTCCGGCAGCCGCCGAATCATCGACGCGATCCTATCATAGCGTAAGGGCGGTTCGTGCGCCGCCCTGGCCTCTTGCGTGCAAAAAAAGAGGCATCACGGCCGTCTGGGCCGTGATGCCTCGGATTCGCTTCGGCGGTCTCCGCGTGCTCGCGGTGAACCGTCTTAGACGATGTAGGTGCTGGCGGTAGTGTCGCCGCCCTCGCCGGTCCAGTTGGTGTGGAAGGTGCCTTCCTTGTCCACGCGCTGGTAGGTGTGGGCGCCGAAGTAGTCGCGCTGGGCCTGGATCATGTTGGCGGGCAGCCGCTCGCGCCGGTAGCTGTCGAAGTAGTTGAGCGCGGAGCTGAAGGCGGGGACCGGGATGCCGAGCTTGGTGGCCTCGATGACCACCTTGCGCCACTTGGCCTGGGCCTTATGCACGATGCCGCGGAAGTAGCGGTCAAGCAGCAGGTTCTTGAGATCCTTCTTACGCTTGAAGGCCTGCTTGATGCGGTCGAGGAAGTGGGCGCGGATGATGCATCCGCCGCGCCAGATCATCGCGATCTCGCCGAAGTTGAGGTCCCAGTGGTATTCCTGGGCGGCGGCGGCCATCATCTGGAAGCCCTGGGCGTAGGAGCAGATTTTGGAGGCGTAGAGGGCGTCGTGGATGGCCTGGACGAAGGCGTCCCGGTCGCCCTTGAAGGCCCGCTTTGGCCCGCGCAGCACCTGGGAAGCGGCGACGCGCTCGTCCTTGGCGCCGGAGATGCACCGGGCGAAGACCGCCTCGGCGATGGTCGGCGCGGCGATGCCCAGGTCCAGAGCGCTCTGGCTGGTCCACTTGCCGGTGCCCTTCTGGCCGGCCTTGTCGAGGATCAGCTCGACCACCGGCTGGCCGGTCTCCTCGTCGGTCTTGGCCAGAATCTCGCTGGTGATCTGGATGAGGTAGGAGTCGAGGTCGCCCTGGTTCCACTCGGTGAAGACCTGGTGCATCTCGGCCTCGGTCATGCCCAGGGCGTATTTCATCAGGTAGTAGGCCTCGCTGATGAGCTGCATATCGCCGTATTCGATGCCGTTGTGGACCATCTTGACGTAGTGGCCGGCGCCGTCGTTGCCGATGTAGGTGCAGCAGGGTTCGCCGTCGACCTGGGCGGCGACTTTGGTGAAGATCGGCTCGACCAGCTTGTAGGCTTCCTTCTGGCCGCCGGGCATAATCGCCGGGCCTTTGAGCGCGCCCTCTTCGCCGCCGGACACGCCGGTGCCGATGTAGAGCAGGTCCCGCTCGGCCACCTTCTTGTGGCGGCGGATGGTGTCCTGGAAGAACGAGTTGCCGCCGTCGATGATCAGGTCGCCCGGCTCCAGCAGCGGGGCCAGATCGTCAATCACCGCGTCAACCGGCGCTCCGGCCTTGACCAGAATCATCACCTTGCGGGGGCGTTCCAGAGCGTTGACCAGCTCTTGCAGGGAGCGGCAGCCGACGATGTTCTTATCCGCCGCGCGGCCCTGGACGAATTTATCGACCTTTTCGACCGTGCGGTTGAAGACCGCCACAGAAAAGCCCTTGCTCTCGATGTTCATCACCAGGTTCTCGCCCATCACGGCAAGGCCAATCAGCCCGAAATCACATTGCGCCACGCGAATTCTCCTTTGTTCAGCCGGGGCTTACCGAAGGCCGGACGCGGCCCAGGGGGCGCCCTCGAAACGATGTTCTGCGGTTACGATAATATATCGTCGGCCCGGAGTCAATGCGCGACCGGTGGGAGGCATGGGAAGCATGGGGGCATGGGAGCATGGGGGCATGGGAGCGCGGGAGCGTGGGGAGCCACGCCGGGGCGTCCCCGCCCTGACCGCCCCGGTCAGCCTCTCACTCCTTGGGGTTCGCCACGCGGCCGATGAAGAGGATGCTGCCGGTTTTGTTGTCGCGGATGAGGAAGACGAACGGGCGGTCGGCGCGGAACACGGTCGGCTCCATCATGGCAGTCGTCCCGACGACGACAGCCGTCGCGGCGGCAGCCTCGGTGCCTTCTTCGTTCACGTCCACGAACGCCTTATGCACCACCGCGGAGATGAACAGCTCCTTCGAGCCGTCCATTCCGGAGAAATCGGCCGCGCCCGCGTTGAAGGCGTCCTTCATCCCCAGCTTGACCAAGACATCCTTGAGGCCGAACTCGGAGGTCATGGTGAACTTGGGAAGATAGACCTGAACCTCCTGCTTGCGCAGCGGCTTTGCCCATTTGGCGAGCCATTCCGGAGACAGCCCCTTTTCGAGCGCGGTCAAACCGCCGGCCGCTTTCGGCAGGAGGACCAGCATCGAGAGGTCGTCGCCCTCATAGGGCAGTTCGAGTATCTGGCAGACGTTGTTTCCGCCGTACTTGAAATCGCCCTTCTGGAACATCATCGGGACGTTGACCTTCTTGCCGTCGGCCAGGGTGAAGGGAGCGTCTTTGGTGGCGTCCTTCTTGAACTGGCTGGCCCAGTTGCCCTTGAAATAGATGGCATTGGTCAGCACGAGGCGGGTGAGCGGGTCGAGCACGCCGGGCTTGAGCAGGTCTTTGATCTTCTCCTGCGTCTGGTCTTCGACCCACCGGTTGATGGTCAGGCGAGCGGCCTCGGTCTGCTTCTGGAAGTCGAGCCGGTTGAGGCCCGCGCCGTAGCTCTTCTCCACCAGCGTGGTGAAGGCATCGAGAAACTGGTAATCCTGCTGGCCCCAGAGGGCGTTGGCCACGGCAAGTTGATAAGGCCCCTTGTCGCCGGCCTGGTTGAGTGCGTTGACCAACTCGCCGAAGGTTTTGTGCAGGGCGTCACCCTTGACGCCGAAGTGCAGCGTCTCGGCCATCTGCTTCTCGGTGTTGCCGCGCGCCCCGGCATAGGTCATCGCCAGCGCGGTCGAGATGCTGTAGGGCGAGAAGAACAGGTTGCCGTCCTTTTCGCGGAGTTGCCCGTAGAGGTCGAAGGCGAACCAGTTGTTGCCATTCACCACCTGAGACCCCGCGTCGAACATGGTCTTGGCAACGGCTTCGGGTTTCACTGCCGTACCCGCCGAAACGACCAACACGAGCGCCACCATAACCCACTTCTTTATAACACCTTGCATCGCCAACTCCTTTGCATAAAACGTGTTCAAAGCCAACCCAAACGGGCTTGCACATCTTTTAGACGTAGAACGAACACGAAAGTTTCAGAGTTTCTGTGTTTTTTCTGGTTTGATGCCCTTGGATTCCATGCCTGTTATTGTAGTCCTTGTCGGGGCTGCCTTCAAGCATCAGGTGCCGAAGCCTCGCAGGCTTTGACCCGCGGCGCGCTGGAGGCTATAATCAGCCACAAGGAAAGGGCTTAGGCGATGGGTGAACGCAATCGAGAGGCGGGTCGGATTCGGGGCGAATGGCTGGTGGTGGCGGTTATCCTGCTGGCGTTCGTCGGCATTCTGGGGCCGCTGATCCACCAGAGCCACCGCATCGCCCTGACGGTGCGCTGTCGCCAGCGGCTGATGCAGATTTTTTCGGCGGTGCAGAACTATGCGATCAGCCACGGCGGCCTGCCGCCCGCGCATCACGGGCCGGGGGGCGACTGGCGCGCGGCGCTGGAGCCGATGCTGCCGGCGGGCCTGGTCGGCCGCGACGATTTCTGGGAGTGCCCGGCGGGCGGGCCGTACCTCGGCAACCGGGAGGTCTTCAGGCCGGAACCCCGGCCCCTGGGCGATTATCGCCTGCAACGCGAGATCGGCCTGGTGGCCGACGGCCTGCCCGCACATCGCGCAGCGGGCGTGTCGGACGCACGGGGCCTCGACTGGCGCCACCGGGGCGGGGCGAATGTCCTCTTCGTCGATGGCCGTGTCGAGTGGATTCTGGAGACGAAGCGGCAGGCCCTGGAGCGGCATTGGGACGACCCGCAATAACCCCCCGGCCCGCACTCACGCCGGGGGGGGCGGAGGCAGCTCGTCCGGGGCCTCTTCATCCGGCTCCGAGGCCGTCGGCTCAGCCGCTTGATGTTGGCGGTGCTGTTCGGCGCGATGGGCACGCCGGGCATCCCGCAGCTTGCGCACCTGGGAGACAAACAGGTAGGTGAAATAGTAACTGGGCACGGAGCAGGCCAGGCCGACAATCAGGCCCCCGGCAATCCAGCAGTTCAACACCGGGGCCATCGCCTCGGCGATGTTGGTGAACATGTCCACCGGATGCCAGGCATCAAACTCGACGATGGTCTTCACCACGTGCCGGACATTCTGGCCGAGGTTCACCGAGGGATCGAACATGCGGAGAAACAACTCGCCGACCTTGCAGGTGAAGATGTAGAGCGGGACATAGGTGACGGGGTTGGAGACCAGCGTGCCGAGGGTGAAGGTGATGACGTTGCCGCCGAGCAGCAGCGCGACCGGGATGCCGGTGACCAACTGGAGGCCCGGCGGCATCAGGCAGCCGAAGAGGCTTCCCAACCCGGCCCCCCGGGCCAGGGCGATGGCCGACCCCTGGAGCCGGATCACCCGCCGGTATAAGCGTCGCCGCCATCGTTTGATATTGAACACCACAAGCCCTCAAGGTGGCCGCCCAAGCCGAGCATTATAGCGTCTCACTCCGCCGGATGCAAAACTTGACTTCTGCCCGGAAACGCGGTATGCTCATAGATGGGGACTGACCCACACGTTTCTTGTCGTTGCGAGGCCTGATATGCGAGTCTGTTACAAATGCGGCGCTACTCTGCAAGAGCGCGCCCGGGTTCCGTTCAAAGAGCTTTGCCCTCAGTGCGAGGCGTTTCTGCATTGCTGCATGAACTGCCGCCTCTACGCCCCCGACCGGCCCAACCACTGCCTCAGCACCACCACGGAGTTTGTGCCGGACGCGGAACGCGGTAACTTCTGCGAAGAGTTCCACTTCCTGGAAAAAGAAGACCCCAAGCCCAAGGCCGAGGCCAAGCCCGCGCCGAGCATGAACGAAGAATCCAAGAAGCCCAAGGCCGCCGCCAACGGCTCCAACGGCCGCCCGCTGAGCGCCCGCGAAAAGTTCGACCAGCTTTTCAAGAAGTAACCGCTTCCCGCCAGAGCGCCGTCAACGCCGCAATCGCGCCGCGCGGGTCCTCGGCCCGTGTAACCGCGCGAACCACGGCGAAATTGACCGCGCCCGCCGCCAACACCTCGCGCAGATTCCCCGCGTGTATCCCCCCGATGGCCACCGCGGTCAGCGGCGACGAGCGAAGGATCGCCCCCATCTGCTCCGGGCCGACCTGCGGGTCGGGAATCGCTTTGGTCGGCGTGGGGAAAACGGGGCCGACCCCGATGTAGTCGGGCTGCTGAGCCTCGGCCGCCTGGGCCTGCTGCGGGTTATGCGTCGAGAGGCCGAAGACCTTGCCCGGCTCGCCCCACGCGGCCCGCGCCTCGGCCAGCGGCATGTCGTCCTGGCCCAGGTGGACGCCGTCGGCGTCGACCTCCGCGGCGATGCTCACGTCGTCGTTGATGATCAGCCGCGTATCCGACCCGGCGGTGATGGCCCGCAGACGGCGGCCCACGGCGACCACCTCGGCCCGCTCGGCAGATTTCATCCGCAGTTGCACATAGCGCAGGCCCTCGGCCACTGCCGCCTCGGTGCAGGCCTCGTAGCTCGTGACCGGATCGCTCAACACCAGATACAGGCCGAACGCCTCAGGCATCGAGAGCCTCCTGAATCAGTTCGGCGGCCCGGACACCGCTGAGCAGCATGCCGCCGAAGATCGGGCCCATCCGGAACCCGCCCATCACGTTGTTCGCGGCCATGCCCGACACGAACAGGCCGGGGTAGATGCGCTTGGTGCTCTCGACGGTGGAGGCCTCGCCGCTCTCCATCCACATCGGCTTCTCGCCCATCACCGCGCCGGTCGGCGTGTCGAGCCGGACGCCCGCCTTGCGGGCCGCGAGGCCGGCGATCTCCGACGGATGCCCGGTCCCGTCCAGCACCGCGCGAGCGGTGATCACCAACGGGTCCACGTGCATCTCGAGCCGCGCCACCGGCGTCCAGTTGATCACCACGCCGCAGACCTGCTCGTCCTTGAAGACGATGTCCTCGGCACGGACCGCGTTGAAGACCGTGGCCCCGGCCTGCCGGGCTCCGAAGATCAGGCCGGCCGCCATCTCCACGGAATCGACGGTGTGATAGCCGTCGCCCGCGCTTTCGTGGCGGATGTTGAATTCATCGAGGATGGCGAGGACGTTGTCCTGCACCACGACCTCGTTCATCAGCATGCCGCCGCCCCAGACGCCGCCGCCGGGGGCCAGCTTGCTCTCGAAGATGGCCACGTTGCGTCCCGATTCGGCCAGGCGCTTCGCCGCGACCAGGCCCGACGGCCCGGCGCCCACGATGGCCACATCGACCGTCAACGACGCCTGCAACTTCCGAAAATACCGCTCGACAATCGCCGCTGTGATACGCTCTTCCACAAGACCGCTCCTTCAATAAAAAAGGCCCCCGTCGAGGGAGCCGTCCGCGCACGTCTGCCGCGCAGGTTCCCTTCGCCGGTACGAGCCGGATCAGGTTCGATGGGTGTAATCTCAGCCCGCCCGGTGCGGGCACCCCAACCGATCGCGTCTGTTGTCAACCTCCCCACATCTGTCCGCAATCATATCGCCCATAGCGGTTTTCTGTCAAGGGCAAAAACGGCCGCCCGCCATAAAGCCCGCGCCGGAGCGAAGAGGAAAACCGGGCGCCTCGGCATTGTCGAACGGCGCACATGGGCTTATAATACGGGAAACCCGGCTGAGCGGAGGCAAGGCTTTTGGTATTCACCCGATGGTTCGGCATCTGGATGGTCGTCATCCTGGGCGCAGCGGTCTGCCCGGCGGGAGCGGCCGACCTGGAGTGGGGCTTTGAGTCGGACACCGGGGGCTGGACCGCGGCGGACGGCACCACCTCGCGGACGGACACGAACGCAAGCGAGGGGTCGTATGCGCTGGCCTTGAAGGGCCGGTTCCCCGGCGCGGCCACGCTGGTCCACCCGGTCTCGCTGGAGATCGACCACGAGGCGACCTTCAGCTACCAGGTGTTTGCCCCCAAAACCGCGGGCACCTCGCTGAGGACGCTGCTCTTTCTGAAAAGCAAAGACGGCCTCTGGTACCAGTGTACCCGGCGCACCCCGCTGTATCCCGGACGCTGGAGCACGGTGACGTTCGACCTCTCGCCACAAAGCACCGCGGTCCGTCCGGTGGGCCATTTCCGGCGCTGGAGCAGCAGCGCGGCGGCGGAGATGGATCAGATCGGGATCAAGCTCTTCTCCGACCGGGCGTTCGAGGACGAACCGCTGGTGGACGCCATCCACCTGCGGGCCTCGCAGCCCCGGCGGCTGGAGCCGGAGCCGCTGGCGGTGAGGAACCTGCGAGCCAACCGCAGCCAGGTCCCGCGTTATGAGAAATTCGAGCTGGCTTTTCACCTCAGCCGGGCTTACGCCAACCCCTTCGACCCGGACCTGATTCAGGTGGACGCCGAAATCCGCGCTCCGTCGGGCCGGACGCATCAGGTGGCGGCGTTTTATTATCAGGACTTCGTCCGCGTGGATCGGGCGGTGCGGCACGGCTCCGGGCGGGTGTTGGAAGACTTCATTCCCCTCGGCTCCGGCATCTGGAAGCTGCGCTTTGCCCCGATGGAACTCGGCGAACATACCTACACCCTGGCCGTTCTCGACCGCACCGGGGTTCGGCCCGAAACGCTGACCTCGCGCCCACGCCGCTTCACCTGCCTGCCCTCGCGCCGACCGGGCTACGTCCGCGTGGCCGAAGACCGCGTCCATTTCGAGTTCGACAACGGCGACCCGTTCTACCCCATCGGCCACAACGTCCATTCCTCCAACGACGTCAGCAAGCGCAACTGCAAGCTGCTGGGCATCGAGCCGCGCGACGACCGGGGCACCGAGGCCTATCGGGAGATCTTCGCCAAGATGGGCCGCCACCACCAGAACCTCGCCGAGATCTGGATGGCGAGCTGGTCGCTGGACATCGAATGGACCGCCCGCTGGAAGCACTATTTCGGCCTGGGCCGTTACAACATGTACAACGCCTACAAGCTCGACCGCATCCTCGAACACGCCAAACGGAACGGCATCTACCTGCATCTGGTGCTGGAAAACCACGGCAAGTTAAGCTCCTTCGTGGACGCCGAGTGGGCGGACAACCCCTACAACGAGGACAACGGGGGCATTCTGGCGAACACCAAGCATTTCTTCTCGCGGACCGACGCCCGCGAGCAATACAAGAAAAAGCTCCGCTACATCGTCGCCCGCTGGGGCTATTCGACGCAGATTATGGCCTACGAGCTGTGGAGCGAGGTCGACCTGACCGGCAACACCTGGCGCGACCACAACGAGCGCGACTTCCTCATCGACAAGGTCACCTGGCACGACCATATCGCCCGCTATCTGAAAACAATCGACCTCGACCGGCACCTGATCACCACGCACTACTCCGGCTCCTTTGCCCGCGTCCAGGGGCCGCTGGTCTCGCTGGACAGCCTGGATTACATCGCCCTCGACGCCTATCGTAACCGAGGCGGAATTATCGAATTGCTGGCCCGCACCAGCACCGCGCTGGCCCGCTATAACAAGCCCATTCTGGTAACGGAATTCGGCGGCTCGCCGATGGGCAGCGAGCTGTCGCGGATGGAGGCCGACCTGCACGCCGGCATCTGGGCGGGCTACATGATGCCGATGGCCGGCACGCCGATGCTATGGTGGTTTATGTACATCGACGAAGAAGACCAATACGGCCACTTCCTGGCCCTGGCCAAGTATGCCGCGGGCGAGGACCGGCGCGGACGGAACCTGCGCACCGTCACTCCGTCGGTCAGCTCGACCGCCCCCGACGGCGCGGCCCGCTGGGTCTCGGCCATTGCCCTGCAGAACGACCGCTCGGCCTACGCCTGGGTTTATGACCGCCGCAGCGCGCTCCAGGTGCCCACCGACCCGGTGACCATGGAGGATATCACCCTGACGCTGGGCGGGTTTGAACCCGGCTCGTATCAGGTCGAGTTCTGGGACACCACCACCGGCGAGATGCTCAACCGCCGCACCACGGTGATCGAAGGCTCCGGGCTGCTCAGCGCCCGGGTGCCGAGCTTCCAGAACGATATCGCGCTGAAGGTCAAGCCGACGGGAGGTCCGTCCTGATCCCATCCCTGAGAGGAGAACGCCGATGCAACTAACCTTCGTGGGGGCCGCCGGTGAGGTGACCGGGTCGTGCCATTTGCTGGAAACACCCGCTGGCCGGATCGCCATCGACTGCGGCATGTTTCAGGGCCACCGGGCCGAGGCGGCCGAGAAGAACCGCGCGCTCCCGGTCGAGGCCGAGGGCCTCCACGCCGTGGTGCTGAGCCATGCCCACATCGACCACTCCGGCCGCCTGCCCTTTCTACACGCCCAGGGCTTCCAGGGCAACATCTACAGCACCGGGGCGACGCGCGACCTGTGCGCCATTATGCTGCGCGACAGCGCCCACATCCAGGAGACCGATACGCGCTACATCAACCGCAAGCGCGCCCAGAACGGCGACAAGCCCGTGCCGCCGCTCTATGGGATTCAGGACGCGACCAAGGTCCTCCGCCACTTCGTCACCGTCGGCTATCACCGCCGCTTCTCGCCGTTGGCCGACGTGACCGCCACCTTCTACGACGCCGGCCATATCCTCGGCAGCGCCGTGGTCCGCTTTGACGTGCATACCAACGGCGACGTGTTCCGCCTCGGCTACGCCTGTGACCTGGGCCGAGCCGATATGCCCATCCTGCGGGACCCGGAGGCGATGACCCAGAACGGCGACAAGCTGGACGCGCTGATTATCGAAAGCACCTACGGCGGGCGGCATCACGACCCGCCCGAAGACATGGCCGCGGAGCTGGAGGGCGTGGTCAACCGCGTGGTGGAGCGCGGCGGCAAGCTGCTGATCCCCGCCTTCAGCGTCGGGCGCACCCAGAACCTGCTCTTCTACCTCCACCAGCTCTTCGTCGAGGGGCGCATCCCCAGCGTGCCGGTGTACGTGGACAGCCCCCTGTCGATTAACGCCACCGATATCTTCCGGATGCACCCCGAATGCTACGACGAGGCCACCCTGGAGTTCCTCGAATCCGAAGGCCCGGTCTTCACCCACAAGTCCATCAACTACGTGATGTCCGTCGAACAATCCAAGGGCCTCAACAAACTGCACGAGCCGGCAATCATCATCAGCGCGTCGGGGATGTGCGAGGCGGGCCGGATTCTGCATCACCTCAAAAATACCGTGCCGAACCAGAAGAACGCGGTCGCCATCGTCGGCTACATGGCCGAGCACACCCTGGGGCGTCGGCTGGTCGAGCGACGCAAGGAAATCCGCATCTTCGGCCAGACCTTCCCGGTGCGCTGCGAGATCGCCACGCTCAACGGCTTCTCGGCCCATGCCGACCACGGCGGCGTCCTGAACTATGCCGAGCAGAACTGCTCCAAGGAGACCCAGATTTTCCAGGTGCATGGGGAAGAAAAGGCTCTCGACGCGCTGGGCGCGGCCTTCCGGGAGCGCGGCTTCAAACACATCACCGTCGCCAGGCCGGGGATGCAGGTCGCGCTGGGGTAGCCCGGCCTGCGGTCAACGCCCGGCGACCAGGGCGCGGTAGGCCTCGGCCAGCACCTGCGTCACCGGGCCGGGGATCGGCGAAAAGGCGTGATCCTCGACGAAATGCAGCGGGAGCAGCTCCATCAGCGAATTGGTCAGAAACACCTCGTTGGCGTAGAGCAGCGAGGCCAGCCGGAAGCGCTCCTCACGCACCGGTATCCCCGCCCGGCGCGCCAGGTCAATCACCGTGGCCCGCGTCACCCCCGGCAGGATGTTCAGGTCCAGCGGCGGGGTGAACAGCTCGCCGCCGCGCACACAGAACACGTTGCTGGTCGCGCCCTCGGCCACGTTTCCGGCGGGGTCCAGCAGCAGCGCCTCGTCCGCGCCGCGCTGCTTCGCCTCGCGTCGGGCGAGGATGCTCAGCAGATAGCTGGTGGTCTTATGGCGGCGCAGCGGGTTGGAGCCGTCGTGCGGCAGCGTGGAGACCACGGCCACCGCCCCCCGCTCATAGAGCGTCGCCGGATAGGGATGCAGCGGGCGGGCCTCGACCAACACCGTGGGCGTGGGGGGATCGTCGGGCGCCAGCGCCCCGGTGTACGGCCCGCGCGAAACCGTCACCCGCACATACGCATCGCCCAGCCCGTTCGCCCGAATGAGCTGAGCTATCACCTTGTCCAGCCCGTCGGGCACCGGAATGCCCAGCACGCTGCCGGACGCCTGGAGCCGCGCGAGATGCTCAGCCGGCTGGAACGGCGTCCCCGCGTAGGCCCGCACCGTCTCGAACAACCCGTCGCCATAGAGGAACCCGCGGTCCAAGACACTGACCGTCGCCCGGTCACGCTCGATGATTTCCCCATTCAGCCAAACCTGCATCTCGCTCGCCCCTTTCCGCGCAAGGCCGCGACTCATTGTTCTCGTGTCAAAGCTCCAAGCGAAAGCCGTTTCAGATAATTATCCAGCGCTTTTGTGGCACCGCTGTCTGAACTCAAGAACGGCAGGGCAAGCTCGGAGTCTCCCCAGATACGAAGCATCAGTCTGCGCACGATGCGAAGCAGAGCGTCGGTTTCATCGAATAGGTCGTCAAAGTCGTAGCGGTCGCCATGCACGACTTTCGAACGGAGACCATAGAGCCTTTTCATCTCATCAAATTGCTCAATACGTGCGTCGGCGTCTTCACCAGACAGGAGCCATGCTACACGTGACGCCAGCTGATAGCCAAGCTCGGCATTGCTGGTACACAGCAATGACTCCAGGCAAGTCATCAGACTAATAAAATGGTGTGGTTGCTTAAGGCCAACTGAGTCGGCAAATATCTGGAAGGCCCTTGCAAAGCGGGGTTGTGATTTCCCACGCCCCCTGTAGAGTTTCTGGTCAACTTGCCATATCTCGTCGACAAACGCCCCCACATAACCCATAATCAACCATTCACTGTTTTCCTCCGGTGGGATTTTATATTCGATTGGGGATTCTGGCCGCGCTTTCTCTCGAGCAAGAAGGCGGACGCGATCCTCCGCTCGTTTAACTACATTTGCATTGGCGGCATCAATATACGACTGACGCTTCTTTGGATCTGTGTATGTCTCAACCAATTGCTGAATCAGACAAAGCTTGCTCAACTTTTCCCAGTGATCTTGCAGTTGGCTTAAGCATCGCGACATTAACTCGGAAGCCACCAGAGGAATCAGATCAGAGTTTGACGACTTAATCTTTTTCTCGAAAGCCTCGTCATCTTCTTTGGAAGTCGGTATTGAATGCGAATGCTGGGATCCCCAGAACCAATCTGGGGTAACTGCTTCAAAGTTGGCTTCATCGCCTTCCAAGGTCTGCGTTGGGTGGGTCGGCACCATGGTAGCCATGTCCAGATTACCGATCTCACCGAGGCATGCAAACCAAATATACTGAATGAAAGGGGCAGGCAAATCCATAAACAAGCGCACACAATCAAGAAAGCGCCGCATCATTGAATCGGCCACGCCTCGGTAA
>CAZBCO010000155.1:0-22547 GCA_964490295.1 uncultured Planctomycetota bacterium | reverse complement strand
CGAATTGAACGCGCGGCTGGGCAAGGATAAGGCCGCCCTGGACGACGGAGCACGGGCCGCCGATCTGGCCCCCACCGACGCCGGCCTCAACGCCGCCGCTGCCGCCCTCGCCGAAAAGGCCGGCGACTATTCACGCGCCGTGTTGTTCTATAACCGGGCCTTGGCCCGTGACCCCCGGTCCATCGTGTTGCGGGCGCGCCAGGTCGAGGCCTTGGTTCGCCTGCCGCGGCCCGACGAGGCCATTCAGAGCGCGCCCCGCCTCGTCCGGAGCCGCCCCGACCTCGACTACCCCTACGCCATCCGGGCCGGCGCCTATGAATCGGGCGACCGCTTTGCCGAGGCCCTTGAGGACATCCAGGTACTCGTCGCAAGGTATCCTCAGGAAGCTCGTTATTACCTGCAACGCTGCACCCTCTATCGCGGGCTGGGGGAGGGCCGCAAGGCTTTGGCCGACGCGGACCGTGCGGTACGGTTACGCCCGGAGGACTCGTACGCTCACGCCGCCAGGGGATGCAGCTTCGAGGTGCTGGGCGACTACGAGAACGCCATCGCCGCCTACAAGCGGGCCGTCGAGCTTAGCGATGACGCCCGCTTTCAGAACATCTGGATATGCCTCGCCCTCCGCCGCCTCGGACGGCGCGAGGAGGCCGACCGCTTCATCCGCGAGGTGCGTAAAGAGATTAAAAGCGAGGCGTGGGTTGTCCCCGTCATCCGCTATCTTGCCGGTGAGATCAAAGAAGAGGACGTTTTTGAAAGCGCCAGGCACGCCGACCCGCAGACGCAGCGCGAGCAGCTCTGCGAGGCGTATTACTACGTCGGCGCCGCCCATATGACCGACAAGAACTATGACCGGGCCGAAGCCCTTTTCAAAAAGTGCATCGATCTGCGCGTCCACATGTTCTATGAGCACGGCTTCGCCCTCCGCGACCTGGGTAAACTCAAGGCCCTGCGCGAGCAGGCCGACGAGAAGCCGGCGGACGTGAAGACCGAACCGTAAACCGAGGCGTCCTGCCGAACCACCGGGGTGTGTCCTATGGACCCGAAACAGCGCATCGAAGAACTTCGTGAACAGATTCGTCATCACAATCACCGGTATTATGAACTGGACGACCCGGAGATTTCGGACGCGGAGTACGATCAACTGCTGCGCGAACTGGAGGCGCTGGAGGCCGCCCAGCCGGACCTGATCACCCCCGATTCGCCCACCCAGAAGGTCGGGGCCGCCCCCGCGGAGAAATTCGGCTCCATCGAGCACGCCGTCCCGATGCTCAGCCTGAGCAACGCCATGAACGAGGACGAGATCGGCGAGTGGTTCGAGCGCATCGCCCGCGACCTGGAGACCCGCGACATTGAGTTGGCTGCCGAGCCGAAACTCGACGGCCTCGCCGTCGAGCTGGTCTATGAACGCGGGCATCTGACCTGCGGCTCGACCCGCGGCGATGGCAAGACCGGCGAAGACGTGACCGCCAACCTCCGCACCGTCCGCTCCGTGCCGCGCGAGCTCTCGGCCCAGGGGCGAACGGTGCCCCGCCATCTTGAAGTTCGGGGCGAGGTGTTCCTGCCCCGCGACGGCTTCGAGGCGTTGAACCGTCGCCAGGTTCAGGCGGGCCTGAAGCCCTTCGCCAACCCCCGTAACGCCGCCGCCGGCAGTCTCCGCCAACTCGACCCCTCGGTGACCGCCCAGCGGCCGTTGGATATCTTTCTCTACGGCATCGGCCATGTGGAGGGCGGCATCTTCAGCACCCACAGCGAATCGCTGGAGTTCCTCCGCAAGCTCGGCCTCAAGACCATCGCCGAATCGCGCCTCTGTCGGGGGCTTGACGAGGCGCTCGACTACTATCGCACGATGATGGCCCGCCGCGACGACCTGTCCTACGAGATGGACGGCGTCGTGCTCAAGGTCAACCGCCTCGACTGGCAGCGGCAACTTGGTGTGCGGTCGCGCAGCCCGCGCTACGCCATTGCCTGCAAGTTCCCCGCACGCCAGGCGACGACGCGGCTGCTGGGCATCGATATCCAGGTCGGCCGCACCGGGGCGCTGACGCCCGTCGCCCGGCTCGAACCGGTCCGCGTCGGCGGCGTCGAGGTGCAGAACGCCACCTTGCACAACATCGACGACATCCGCCGCAAGGGCCTGTTGATCGGCGACACGGTGACCATCGAGCGAGCGGGCGACGTCATTCCCCGCGTCGTCGGCCCGGTGGAGAGCCTGCGCACCGGCGACGAGCGGGCGTTCGAGATGCCTGACCGTTGCCCCGTCTGCGGCGGCCCGGTGGAGCGCGAGCGCGATCCGGAGATGAAATACTTCTGGTGTACGCAGCGCGGCTGCGAGCGTTACCTGGAGCGTCGCAAAGCCAAGAACATCCCCGACGCCTGCGACCGGTGCAACGCCCCGCTCGAAGCCATCGACGGCGGCTCGGTGCTCTTCTGCATCAACATCGGCTGCCGCGCCAAGCTCAAAGGCACCCTGCAAACCTTCGCCTCCAAGGGAGCGATGGATATCGACGGGCTGGGCACCAAACTCATCGAGCAGGTGGTCGAGGCTGGGTTGGTGAAAGATCCGTCCGACTTGTATGGGCTGGCTTTGAGCGATTGGGCGGGCCTGGAACGCATGGCCGAAAAGTCGGCACAGAATCTTCTGGATGCCCTTGAAGCCAGTAAGGAACGGTCGCCGGCGCGGGTACTTTATGCCCTGGGCATTCGCAACGTGGGCGAGCACGTCGCCGATGTGCTCGTTTCCCATTTTGGCAGCATCGATGCGGTGATCAAGGCGTCTCCCGATGAACTGGTACAGGCTGAGGAGATTGGGCCGACGGTCGCCAGGTCGGTCGCCAATTTCTTCGCCAACCCGTCTAATCTCGCGGTTATCGAAAGACTGCGTCAGGCGGGCCTGAAGGCTCTGACCGAGCAGGCCGCGCCGCCGGAGAAGGGCGATAAGTTCGCCGGGAAGACCTTGGTGCTGACCGGTAAGCTGGAGCAGATGACGCGCGAGGAGGCAGAGGAGAAGGTGCGGATGCTCGGCGGGCGCGCGGCGTCAAGCGTGAGCAAGAAGACCGATTACCTCGTCGCCGGGCCGGGGGCGGGGAGCAAGCTGGCCAAGGCCGAGGAGCTCGGCGTGCCGGTGATCACCGAGGACGACTTCCTGAAGCTGCTGGAATAAGCCGGTTCGCCGGGGGAGGGCGTCCGGGTTTATTCTGCCGGCGGTGCTTCTTTTGTGGGGAACCAGTGCTGGGTTCTCAGGCAGATTTTCACCAGCCAGAGCATGAGCGGCACCTCGATGAGCACGCCGACCACCGTCGCCAGCGCCGCGCCGCTGGACAGGCCGTAGAGCATCGTGGCCGTGGCGATGGCCACCTCGAAATGGTTCGACGCCCCGATCATCGCCGAAGGGGCGGCGTCTTCGTAGCTGAACTTCAGCAGCTTCGCCAACAGGTAGGTGATGCCGAAAATCAGCATCGTCTGGATGAACAGCGGAATCGCAATCCAGACGATGGTCAGCGGATTGGCGATGATCGTCTCGCCCTTGAAGCTGAACAGCAGCACCAGCGTCCCCAGCAGCGCGACGATGGACACCGGCGTCAGGACGTGCAGGAATTTTGACTCGAACCAGGCGAGGCCCTTGGCCCGGATGATCCATCGGCGCGAGAAGTACCCGGCGACCAGCGGCAGGGCGACGTAGATGGCGATGCTCAGCAGCAGAGCCTGCCACGGCACGGGCATCTCGTTGACGCCCAGCAACCACCCGCCCAGCAGGCCGTACAGCACCAGCATGGTCAGCGAGTTGATGGCCACCATAATCAGCGTGTGGCCCTGATTCCCCTTGGCCAGATAACCCCACATCAGCACCATCGCGGTGCAGGGGGCGATGCCCAACAGGATGGCGCCGGAGATGTACGAGCGCCACAGCTCGACCTCGGTGCCGTCCTTGATGATCTCGGTGCCCGGCAGATAGCCCCGGAAGACGTAGCCGAGGAAGAAGGTGGCGATGGCGAACATGGTGAACGGCTTGATGCACCAGTTGACCACCAGCGTCAGCAGCACCGGCCTGGGGCTTTTGCCCGCCTTGATCACCTCGGCGAAGTCGATCTTCACCATAATCGGGTACATCATGAAGAACAGGGCGATGGCGATGGGGATGGAGACGACCGGGGCGCCGTCGACGTAAATAGCCATCGCGTCCAGCGACTTGGCCACGCCCGGGGCGACCATCCCCAGCAGAATGCCGCCCGCGATGCACAGAGCGACCCACAGCGTTAGGTAGCGCTCAAAGACGTTCAGCTTCTTGGTTTCGATCGTGGGGGAGTCAGGGTTTGCCATCTTCGCTATCTCCTTGGTTTCTTATGGGGCGAACACTGCGTGGCATTGGCCTTGTAATGGGCACACAGAGAATCGCGTTGCATCTTGCGGACCTCCCGCAGCCGCAGGGCGTCGGCCCGCACCACCGGGGTGTCGCGCAGGCAGCGTTGGAGCCAGTCCAGAGCCTCGCGGACCGGGCGCGGGGCCTTGTCGTCGACCAGACGGTAGTAAATCCACCGACCGTCCTTGCGCGATTCGACCAGTCCGGCCTGATGCAGGATGGACATGTGCTTGGAGACGGTGGAGGGGGCCAGCCCCAGCATCTCGATGATTTGGCAGACGCACAACTCGCCGCCGCTCAAGAACATCAGGGTTCTGACGCGGCCCTCGTCGGACAGAGCCTTGGCCAGGGCCAGAAACTGTTTCATCACCATATCCTCTCGGTGAAACTCACTTCGTTATATGGCGAATTATATCGGGCCGGAGAAAGCCTGTCAAGCAGAAAAGACGGAGCACGGAGAAAGGGGGGGCTACGATTGCTCGATGAGCCGCTGAAGATGGGCGAGCACGGCGCCAAGGGTCGCGGCCGCCAGCAGCAGCACGCTCCAGAACTGCACATATCGCCAGAGGGTCTTCATCGCCAGGGGTTCCATCGCATGGGGCCGTCTTGTGCCGCAAACGCTACACTATGATAGGCGATCCGGCGGATTTGTCAAACACGAGAACCACTCATGCCCCGCCGAACAGGCGTTCCAGCAGCCGCCAGTTCAGCCCGACGAAGGTGAGCACCACCAGGCCCCAGGCCACCACCGCGATGGCGATGCGCGGCGCGTCGCCCGGCACCAGCGCTCGGGCCGTGCCCTGATACACCGTCCGACGCAGCATCCGAACCACATGCAGGAACTCCCAGTAGCCGCGAAAACTGGGCCGCACGCCCGACCGCCGGCAACGCCGCAGATACAGCACCAGGCCGATGACCGGCAGCAGCGAGAACAGTACGTACAGGGTCAGCCAGGCACCGATCAGCCATTCAGTCCCGCCCGGAACGAACGCCACCAGCAGCAGAAGGATGCAAAGCACCATCAGCCATCGGGGGAACACCATCGGGCAGTTGTCCTCGGCGCGGTTTGTGGTCTCACCTGATCATCAGCAGCAGCCCTCGCTCGGCAGGCGGCCCGCCGACGATGGCCCCCTGCAAGCCGTGGCTCACCGATACCGGCCGAATTCCTGAGCCGCCGCAACCATGGCGATCAGGTTGTCGGGCTTGCAGGACGAGTGAATGCTGTTGGACGACGAGAGCATGTAGCCGCCGCCCGGAGCGCCGTCGGCGATGGCTTGCCGCACCGCCTCCCGCACTTCCTCGACCGTGCCGTGCGGGAGCAGGTCGCCGCAGTCGATGTTGCCCACCAGGCACACGCGGTCGCCGACCAGCTTCTTGGTCGTGGCCAGATCCATTCCGGCGGCCGGCTCGATGGGGTTCAGCCCGTCCGGGCCGGATGCGACGATCATATCCAGCAGGGGATACAGATACCCGTCGGAGTGTTTGATGCACAGGGCGCCTTCGTCGTGGATCATCTCGGTCATCCGGGTGAGGCGCGGCAGAATAAACTGCTCGAAGACGGCGGGGCTCATCATCGGGCCATGGTTGTGGGCATAGTCGTCGCCCAGCACAATGACCTCGGCCCCGGCCTGGATGGCGCGGCGCACCACCCCCATGTTCGCGTCCAGCACCTTGTCCATCACCAGCTCAGTGAGCTCCGGCTCGATCAGGAACCCGGCGAGGATGCGATCCATGTCCAGCAGATAGGCCGCCCACATGAACGCGGCCCGGTGATGGAAACAGATCGCCCGACGCCCCTTGTAGCGAGCGACCAGATCGGGCAGCAGGCCGAGCCGTCCGGGGGCGTCGGGATTCGGCGGCGTGTAGGCCTCGGCGTCAGCCATTGTCTCGATCACGCCGCGCATCGGGTGGGCCACCGCCTCGGCACTGGGCCGGTAGGTCA
The DNA here is from genome assembly GCA_964490295.1 of uncultured Planctomycetota bacterium. Lineage (GTDB taxonomy): Bacteria > Planctomycetota > PUPC01 > PUPC01 > PUPC01 > CAZBCO01. Next base: position 16,248 of record CAZBCO010000155.1, on the reverse strand, counting down.
CCCCCCATTCATCGACGTAAGAGCCGTCGGGGTGGGTGAGCACCGTCGCGAACCGCGCTCCACAGCCGACGGCGTCGAACCCAAGCTGATCCATACAATCGGCCACGTCGCGGCATCCGGGCACCGCGGCCCGAGCGACCTTCTCGTCCACCACAAACTCGACCACCGGAACCCGGTCCGGCTGCTCGCCCCGCAGGGCACAATGCACACGTTCCACAGAGTTCATCAAGCGTATCCTTTCGCGTTATCCCTTTGTCGTGTTCCTCTTCTTCTGCCGCACGGGGGGTAGTATACTTGGGTTTATGGTGCGGTGCAATGTTTTGGATAGCTCGCCTGATACCCATCCGTCGGAATCCATCGGGGCCTGTGGACGGTGGGGGCGTGGGGCATTTCCCAGTGTGGCGGGGGGCGGTTCGGAGGCCCTCTGCCGGGGCGCGGGATATGGCTTGGCTTGCGGAATCGGGGCGGGGCGGCTATAATCCCCCGCCGTTGACGAGGGTGGACGAGGATGCCGGAATGGATGAAGCTTCCAGGACGCCGCTATGGGAGTCGCTCGCCATCGTGCTGGCGGTTCTGGCTCTGCTGCCCCAGGCGTTGGCACCCCATTGGCCTGGCTCCGAGCCGGTGATGCTCGGTGCCGGCGTGTTGATGGTGGTGGTCTTCGTCCGCAAGGTCATCCGTATGATCCGCTTCTGGAAAACGCAGGATAAGAAGGACTGATTTATGGCCCAGCCGCAGGAATCCGATGCTCTGAAGAAACTGGTCTCGTTATGCAAGCGCCGCGGGATTATCTTCCCGGGGTCCGAAATCTATCAAGGGTTTGCGAATCAGTGGGACTGGGGTCCGCTGGGCGTGGAAATCTGCCGCAATGTGCGCGAGAGGTGGTGGAACCGCTTTGTGCGCGACCGCGACGACGTGGTCGGGCTGGATTCGTCGATCATTGCCAACCCCAAGGTGTGGGAAGCGTCGGGCCACGTGGCCAACTTCAACGACCCGCTGGTCGATTGTCGCCAGTGTCGCCAACGGTTCCGGGGCGACAACCTGCTGGCCGACACGGTGGGCGGGGATTATGACGGCAAGCCGCTGGACGAAATCTCGCGGCTGGTCGCCGAGCACCAGGTGCGCTGCCCGAACTGCGGCGGGGAGCTGGGCGAGGCGAAGAAGTTCGACCTGATGTTCAAGACGCATGTCGGTCCGGTCGAGGACGACGCCTCGGTCGCCTACCTCCGCCCCGAGACCGCGCAGGGCATCTTCTATAACTTTATTCTGGTGCAGCAGTCGATGCGGATGCGCGTTCCCTTCGGCATCGCGCAGATCGGCAAGGCGTTCCGCAACGAAATCACCACCGGCAACTTCATCTTCCGCACCCGCGAGTTCGAGCAGATGGAGATCGAGTTCTTCTGCGAGCCGGGCACCGAACTCGAATGGTTCGACCACTGGCAGAAGGAGACCTGGGACTTCTATCGCTCGCTGGGGTTGAGCGAAGACAAGCTCCGCTGGCGCGATCACGACCCGGCGCAGTTGTCGCACTACTCGAACCGCACCGCCGACCTCGAATATCTGTTCCCCTGGGATAAGTGGGGCGAGCTGCAAGGCACCGCCTCGCGGACGGACTACGACCTGACGCAGCACCAGGCCGCCTCCGGCGAGAAAATGCTTTACGAAGACCCGATGACGCGCCGGAAATACATCCCCTACGTGGTCGAGCCGTCGTTCGGGCTGAACCGCGCCGTGCTGGCCGTGCTCTGCGATGCCTATCGCGAGGAAGAGGTCAACGGCGAGCAGCGCGTCGTGCTGGGCCTCAACGACGCGATGGCCCCGTGCAAGGTCGCCGTCTTCCCGCTCTCGAAAAAAGACGAGCTGCTCGCCCTATCCAAGCCGCTGTTCGACGAGCTGCGCAAGCGCTGGCCCGCGATGCACGACATCACCGGCTCCATTGGCAAGCGCTACCGCCGGCAGGACGAGATCGGTACGCCGTATTGCGTGACCGTCGATTTCGACAGCCTGGAGGACCAGGCCGCCACCGTCCGCCACCGCGACAGCATGCAGCAAGACCGCGTGCCCTTCGACCGGATGGCGGAATACCTGGGCGAACGGCTGCAGGCGTAAGCGGCTGAAGGCGTTCTTGTTGAGTCGGATGTAGGTTGCTATAATCGAGCCATACTCGTCGTAGGGGGATTGGCGTGTCCGAACCGGAGCAATGGACTTATCGAGCACGATATGACTTGGAGAGCGCCCGCGCGATGTTGGACGCGGGGCGCCATCTCTATGTGGTGTTCTGCTGCCAGCAGGCGGTCGAAAAGGCCCTCAAGGCCCTCATCTGTGAACGCTCGGGCCGGATGCCGCCCAAGCTTCATAATTTATCGAGGCTGCTAAAAGAGGCCGGGTTGCAGGTGGACGCGGAACGTGCGGAGCTGCTTCGCCTGCTGACGAACCTCTATGTCCTGACGCGTTATCCCGGGCCGCCGGGCGGGGCCGACGGCCCACTCTCGAATGACGAGGTCGCCGGGTTGCTGGCCCGCACGGAGGAGATGTGCCAATGGATACTCGGCAAGCTGAAGTAATGGCTCGCGCCAAAGCGGCGGTTGCCGCGCTGGCCCGCGACGTCGATGTGGTCGTGGCGTTCGTGTTTGGCTCCCAAGTAGATGGGAAGCCGGACGAGCACAGCGACATCGATATTGCCGCGTTCGCACACGGCGTCAGCTCGTGGGGGCTGATGGAGCACGCCCAGGTGATGAGCCGTGTGCAGGCTGAACTCGGCGACGATATTGATCTGCATATTTTCTCCGTGGATCAGCTTGATCAGGCTGGGCCAGGCAGCCTGATCGCCCATGTAAAACAGCAGGGCATCCCCATCGAAGTGTCCCTTGCTGGACGCGTCGCCGAGCCGGGGCGCGATTACTCCTCGGATGACGCTAAGTCCGGGCCGGGCAGGTAATGCGAAACGTCGCCCCGTCCGTCCCGCCCCGTCGCCACGCAGAAACCTTTCCGGCTCCGAACCTTCCGCTAATAATCCCGTCCGCCGCTTAGCGTATAATATCGCTGCCCAAGGAGGCCGATATGGATGCATACTATAACGCGGTGTGGATATCGGACACGCACCTCTGCTCACGCGGGTGCCGGGTCGAGGAGCTGCTGCGGTTCATCCGGCGGGTCCGCTGCCGCCATCTGTATCTGCTCGGCGACATCGTTGACCTGTGGCTGTTCAAGCAGCGCCGCCACTGGACACAGGATATCAACAACGTGATTCGCAGCCTGCTGGGTCAGACCAAGCACGGCACGCAGGTCATCTATATCCCCGGCAATCACGACGAGGGAATGCAGCACTTCGCGGGGGCGAGCTTCGGCAACATCCAACTCTATGCCCACGCGATGCACACCGCACTGGACGGCAGCCGGATGCTGGTGATGCACGGGCACGAGTTCGACCCCGCGCTGCACCGCAAGTGGCTGGCGGTGCTGGGGGCGGCGGTACACGACTACATGGTCAGCGGCGAGGCGCTGATCAACCGCCTGCTGCGATGGCTGCACCTGCCGCTATTGAAGCTGTCGATGCCGCTCAAGCGGCGGGTGGAGAACGCCGTCACGCTGATTGATGAGTTCGAGGCCGAGGCGGTGGCCTACGCGAGGGAGCAGGGCGCCGACGGCATCATCTGCGGCCACACCCATGTGCCGGCGGTCAAGCAGATCGACGGTATCCGCTACGTCAATGCGGGCGACTGGGTCGAACGCTGCACCGCCGTGGCCGAGACCACCGACGGCGAGTTCAAGCTGATCCACTGGCTCGACGAATCCGACGATTCGCACCATCCGCTGCTCGACGAGGCCGAGGGCATCCTCGACCGGGAGCTGCTGCTGGTCCCCTGAGCAGCGTGCTTCTTCCGCCACGGCCGCCAACCCAAGCTCTACTTGGCGACGATGTTCACCAAGCGACCGGGCACCACGATCACTTTGACGACCGTCTTGCCTTCGAGATGCTTCCGGACGTTTTCGTCGGCCAGGGCGACCTCGCGGATGGCGTCCTCCGAGGCGTCGGCGGCGACGACCACCTTGCCGCGCAGCTTGCCGGTCACCTGAACCGCCAGCTCCACCTCGTCGACGGCCAGCGCCCGCTCGTCACAGACCGGCCAGCGCGAATCGACGATCGGCCCGTCATAACCCAGCAGGTTCCACAGCTCGGAGCTGATGTGCGGGGTGATGGGGGCGAGCAGTTGGATGACCGTCTCGTACGCCAGCCGAAGCACCTCCGGTGCCGCCTCTCGGCCGGCTCGAATGGCGTTGACCAGCTCGAAGACCCGCGCGACCGCGGTGTTGAAATGGCGGTGTACCTCATACGCCTCGGTCGCCGCCGCGATGGTCTGATGCGTGATGCGGCAGAGCGTCCGGTCCGCCCCGCTCAACGTGGCGGGGTCGCCCTCGAAGGGTTGCACCGCCTTGATACGCTCGAGGTCCTCGCCGATCAGATACCACAGGCGCCGGAGGAATCGTCCGGAGCCTTCCAAGCCGTCGTCGCTCCAGGGCTGGTCGCGGTCCGGCGGCGTGTCGGACAGGATCATCAGGCGCATCGCGTCGGCCCCGTTGCGGCTGAGTACCACCTCGGGGTCCACGGTGTTCAGCTTGGTCTTGCTCACCTTGGTCATCTCTGCCTTTACCGCCGCTCCGCATTTCCGGCAGGTCAATGCGTCCAGATCCACCTCGTCCTCGTGCAGCCATTTGTCCTTGGGGCAGTAGTACGCGGTCTTGCACAGCATCCCCTGGCAGAACAGGTTCGGGGCAGGCTCGTCAAAGTCGATCAGGCCCAGGTCGTGCAGCACCATGGTGAAGAACCGGAAATAGATCAGGTGCATGGTGGCGTGCTCGATGCCGCCGGTGTACTGGTCCACCGGCATCCACTTCCGCACCAGCTCGGGGTCGAACGGCTGCCCCTCGTCGCGCGGCGAGAGGTAGCGGAGGAAATACCAGGACGAGTCGATGAAGGTGTCGATGGTGTCGGTCTCGCGCTTCGCGGGGCCGCCGCATCGCGGGCAGACGGTGTTGACGAACGCCTCGCAGGCCGCCAGCGGGCTTTTGCCGTGCGGGGCGTAGTCGTCCAGCCGGTCCGGCAGCCGCACGGGCAGTTGGTCTTCGGGCACCGGCACCTCGCCGCAGGCGTCGCAATAGACGATGGGGATGGGGCAGCCCCAGTAACGCTGGCGCGAGACCAACCAGTCGCGCAGGCGGTAGTTGATTGTCGCCTCGCCCTTGCCCTCGCGGGCCAGATAGGCGCAGATATCGGGGATGGCCTCGAAGTTGTTCCGCCCGTCGAACGGGCCGGAGTTCACCATCACGCCCGCGTCCACATACGCCTCGGTCATCGCGTCCGGGTCGAGATCCCGGTCGGGCGGTTTGATCACCACCTCGATGGGCAGGTCGTACTTGCGGGCGAACTCGAAATCGCGCTGGTCGTGGGCGGGTACGGCCATCACCGCGCCGGTGCCGTAGGTCATCAGCGCGAAGTTGGCCACCCACAGCGGCACCTTCCGACCGTTCACCGGGTTGACCACGTGGCAGCCGGTCCAGACGCCCTTCTTCTCCATATCGACGATTTCGCGCTGCGAGGTGCCTTGCTTGCGCATCTCGCGCACCGCGTCCAGCACCTCCGCCTCGCGGGGTGTGCCCTGCACCAGCCGCTCGATCATCGGGTGTTCCGGGGCCAGCGACATAAAAGTCACGCCCCAGAGCGTGTCCGGGCGGGTGGTAAAAATCGGCAACTTTTCGCCGGTCTCGGCGACGGTGAACTCGACCATCGCCCCTTCCGACCGCCCGATCCACTCCTCCTGCATCTTGATTACCCGCTCCGGCCAGCCGGTCAGCTTCCGGTGGCCGTCCAGCAGGCGCTGGGCGTAGGCCGACATCTTGAAGAACCACTGCTTCAGGTCGCGTTGGGCGACCTCGCTGTTGCAGCGCTCGCAGCAGCCATTGATCACCTGCTCGTTGGCCAACACCGTCTGGCAGGTGTCGCACCAGTTCACCGGGGCGGTCTTCTTGAAGGCCAGCCCCTTCTCATAGAACTTGAGGAAGAACCACTGCGTCCACTGGTAATAGCCCGGATGGCTGGTGGCCAGCTCACGGGACCAGTCGAACCCCCAACCGGCGCGGCGCATCTGCTCGCGCATCACGCGGGTATTTTTCGAGACATTCTCGTGCGGTGGGATGCCCAGCTTGATCGCCGCATTCTCCGCCGGCAGCCCGAAAGAGTCCCAGCCCATCGGGCAGAGCACGTTGAAGCCCGCCATCTTTTTCTGCCGCACGATCACGTCCGAGATGGTGTAAGCCAGCAGATGCCCTGCGTGCAGAATGCCCGAAGGATAGGGGTACATCGTCAGGCAGTAATACTTCGGCTTGTCCGACTCATCGGGCGCCGTGAAGGTGCCCTGATCCGCCCAATATGCCTGCCACTTGGCCTCGATGGCCTTGAAATCGTAGTCCTGCATAACCTTCATACATCCGAATGAAGACGCGACTTAAAGCAGGGCCACCCAACGGCCCCGACGGGCGGCATTATAGGCCCCTAACCGAGGCGGCGTCAAGCCGGACAAAGATGGCCGCCGGGGAAACCGCCGCGAAGGGGTTCAGCCCACTGGGGCGACTTCGAGCATTTCGAGGAGCTGGCGGGCGCGGTCTTTCCAGGTGAATCGGGTCGCGTAGGCGATGCCGGCCTGCCGAAGCCAGGCGGGGGTGTCGATGGCACGGCGGATGGCCTGGACCAAGGCCTCCGGGGTCTCGTTTTCGGTGAGAAAGACCTGGTTGCTCAGGTGCCGGGCCATATGGCGGGCGGCGGGGAAATCCGTGGCCACACAGCACAGCCCCGAAGCCAGATATTCCAGCAGCTTCATCGGCCCGGCGGACTGGTTGAACTCAAGGTCCATCCGCCGAGGAAGCATTCCCGCGGTCCAGTGGTGCAGCCATTCGGGCAGGTGCTCATAGCGCACCGGGCCGATCCAATGCATGTTGTCGGGGCCTTTGGCCTCGACGCCGTCGCGCGGGCCGACGATAATCCATTGCCAGTTGGGCGTGGCCTCGGCGGCGGCGCGGACCATATCCCAGTCGAAACGTCGATTGACCACCCCGGCGAACCCAATGCGGGGATGGACGCCGGAGAGGTCCGGCAGGCCGAGCCGCTCGTGCGGGTCGGTGCGGCGGATGCGGCTGAAGTGGTCCGCGTCCGAGGCCACCGGCAACACCGCAGCAGTTCGAGCCTCGTCCGAGCGTGCCGCGGCCAGCTCCTGCGAGCTGAAGACCGTGAGCCGGGCGTGCTTGAACAGGCTCCGCTCGGCGCGGACGACCTGGCGGCGACGGGAGCGACGCCCGATCACGTCGGGGGCGTTGCGGTGGTCCTCGGCACACTCATACACGTGGGTGACGGTCTCACGCATCCCGGCGAAAAGCTTTGGGTAATACCAGTTGTAGTGGCAGACCACCACGTGGTCGGGGCTTTGATCGGCCAGAAAGCGGGCTGCCCGTGCGGAGGTTCGAGAGCAGTTTCGGCGGCGGACAAAGCGCGGGAAGGCGATCGGGAGGCCGAGGAACTGGCTGGCCCGCATCACGAAGAAGCCCTTGCGCTCAAGATCGGCGACGATGCGGCTGCTGTGGATGCGGCCCTTGCCCGCCACCCGCTCGAACGGCCCGCGGTCGCCGCAGTCGATATACAGTACCTTGCGACCGAGCGACCAGAAGGCGTGCGCCATGCGCAGCGCCTGGCTGCCGCAATGTCCCCAGGCGGGCTTCCCGCCCGTCACCACCATCCACTGACCCGGCACAATAACCTCCTGTTTGACCCGCCGCTATTATAGTGATTGGGGCGGGGATGTGATAGCCCACAGCGCGGCAGATCGGATTCGTCGGAACAATTTGCTTGAATTGCTGAGGATGTTCGGCTAACATTCAGGCGTACCTGAATGCCCGGCGGGCGCCGTCTCGGCGCCTGGCCCGTGGAAAGGAGGCGACGATGAGCTCAGAGAGCCTGTTCCTGGTTGGGGTTCGCGGTGTGGTTCAGGGGGAGCTGTTTCAGCTCGAATCGGGCACCTCGGTGATCGTCGGGCGAAGCCGCGAGTGCGATATCTCGCTGAGGAACTGCAAGCGCTGGGAAGAACTGGAAGCCCGCGGCGAGCTGCCTGAAGACGGTTCCAAAACCGTCTCGCGCAAGCACCTTAAAATCTCCGTGCATGACACGGGCCGTGTGGAATTGGAAGACCTCAGCTCGAACGGCACCTTTGTGGACGGCAAGCGTATCGACCGGATGGTGCTTACCGACCTCAAGGAGACGCCCCACGAGCTGCTGCTGGGGGCCGGTGAAGGCTTTCGGCTCGAATGGAGATAAGGGTTGCAACACTTTGTCTATCAGGACGGGCAATTAACCTGCGATGGCGTGGCCCTGGACCAAGTGGCCGCTGAATACGGAACGCCGCTCTATGTCTATAGCCAGGCGGCTCTCCGGGAGAATTTCGAGGCGATTCGCGACGCCTTTGCCGAGGCCGACCCGCTGATCTGCTACGCAATCAAGGCCAACTTCAACCTCGCTATCTGCCGCGTTCTCGCGGAGCAGGGGGCCGGGTTCGATATCGTCTCCGGCGGCGAGCTCTTCCGAGCGATGACCGTCGGGGCCGACCCGCAGAAGATCGTGTTTGCCGGCGTGGGCAAGACGCGCTCCGAAATCGAAGCCGCTCTGCAAGCCGACATCCTCTTCTTCAACGTGGAATCCGAGCCGGAGCTGGCCCGGATCAACGAGGTCGCCGGCCGCCGGGGCGTCACCGCTCGCGTGGTGCTGCGGGTGAATCCCGACGTCGATGCCAAAACACACAAGCACACCACCACCGGCACCAAAGGCGTCAAGTTCGGTATCGATCTGGACCTTGCCATGAATCTGGCGGGCCGTGTGGATGCCTTTGGGCATCTCCGGATGGTGGGCGTCCACGTCCACCTAGGCTCGCCCATCAACACCGTCGAGCCGTATGTGCGCGGTCTGGAGAAGGTGCTCATCTTTATCGAGGCTTGCCGCTCGCTTGGGTTGGCCATGGACTATCTGGACCTGGGCGGCGGGTTTGGCATCGAATACCGAGGCGGCGAGACGGTCAAGCCGGCCGATTACGCCGAGGCGATGCTCCCCCTGATTCGTAAGAGCGGCTGCAAAATCGTTCTGGAGCCGGGCCGCTATCTGGTCGGCGAGACCGGCGTGCTGCTGACCGAGGTGCAATACGTCAAGGAGACCAGCCTCAAGCGGTTTGTGATTTGTGACGCGGGGATGAACGACCTGGTTCGGCCCGCGTTATACGATTCGTATCACCGCATCTGGCCGGTGCGTTGTGCCGAGCCGGTGCCGCACGGGGCCGAGGCCCTCGACGCCGAGGCCGACGGCCGCCTCCCGGTGGATGTGGTCGGCCCGGTGTGTGAGAGTGGCGATTATTTCGCCAAACATCGCCGCTTGCCGCCGGTGGAGCCGGGCGACCGGCTGGCGGTGTTCGCCGCCGGAGCCTATGGTTTCAGCATGAGTTCAAATTATAACTCGCGCCCAAGGGCTTGTGAGGTTATGATTGATAAAGGTACGTGTCGTGTGATTCGTCAACGCGAGACACACGAACAGATGATCGCCAACGAAAAGCTCTGACAGGAGGGCCATACCCATGACCAAACGCTGGATTGCTGTTGTTGCCGTCGTGCTGCTGAGTGCCTCAACGCTACAGGGGGCCGACGACGTGGCCCTGCGAAACCTCCGGGAGGAGTTCGCACGGGGCGTCCGAGCTTTTGAAGCCGGGCGTGAAGAAGAAGCGGCGGCCGCTTTCAAAAAGGTGATGGACACCGGCCTCAGTGCCGACTCGGCCCTGGAACTCCGCGACCTGGTCGAGGTGCGCACCATCGTCAACATCATGATGAGTCGGACGCCGCAGGCCAAGGAGACGATGACGCGACTGCTGGAGCTGGCCTCCGAGGCCGAGCGGGAACGCTTGACCGACCCGGCGCGGATTGAGCCGCTGATCGAGCAGCTGGGCGGCTCCTTCGAGGTCCGGGGCGAGGCCTATGTCCGGCTGACCGGAGCCGGACGCTACGCGGTGCCCGGCCTGGTGAAGCGGCTGTTGAACAAAGACGCCGAGAATTACGACAGCATGCGAGTCCCGGTGACCGTGGCCTTGATCCGGATTGGCGACGAGGCGGTCTTGCCGCTCTGCACGGCTCTGCGGGCCGATGCGGAGTGGCTGCGTCAGGACATTTGTTACATCCTTGGCGAGATCAGCGACCCGCGAGCGGTGCCCTACCTGCTGCGGGCCGCCAAGAACGACCGCAGCCCGGGGGTGCGGAAGGTGGCCGCTCATGCCCTCAGCCGAGTTCGCCGGTTCGTTGAAGTCCGCGATGAAGCCCCGGAAGTGGCGCTCTTCAAACTGGCTCGGCTGTATTACTACGCCGCCCCGTCCGTCCAGCGGGCCTCGCGCTTCGGGCATTCGGTGTGGACTTGGTCGGCGACGGTTGGGCTGGTGCGGGAAGACGTTCCGGGCTTCCTTTACAACGTGAGCATGGCTCGTAAAGTCGCCTCGGAAGCCCTGCTGGCGGCTCCCGGCTATGCTCCCACGCTGCCGCTGCTGATCAGCACCTATCACAAGGAAGTGTTGCAGATCGAACGGCATCTTGAGCAGAACGCAGCACCGGGGGCCGAGCCGCTCCCCGAAATTGTGGTGGCCCAGATTCAAAACCGTAAGGCCAAAGCCCAGGGCGTGTTGCTCACGCTCCGGTCCTCCGGTGAAGCGCATTTCTACCGGGCCTTGGCGATGCAGCTCCGAGACGACCAGCCGCAGCTCGCTGTGGCGGTGATCAACGATTTGGCCGCTCTGGCCAGCCCGAACCTGAACAACTACCCGGACCTGCCGGAATTGTCGGCTCCGTTGGATTCCGCCGTGCTCCGGCGGCCCGACGTGGAGAGGGATGAACCCGTTGCCGTGGTGCCTCGTGAGCAAGCCCCCAAACCGGAAGCTACGGCCCCCACCGCGGCTGCCCCGGACGTAAAGACGGCAACCCGGCCGCGGGGAGTTATAGACCCGATGGATATCTTTGGCTTGGGCGTTGCCAAGGAGAGCGAATTGGCCCAGAAGGCCGAAGCGGCCCGGCCCGCCGAGCCGCGCACCGTGAAGGATGCGACCCCGGAGGAACTGGACAGCCTGACCAGCCTGATCGCCCGTGCGCGCACCAACGTCGGCGCACGGCGTCAGCAGCAGGCCGAGAGTCAGCCCGAAGTCAAGACCTCAACGCCGGTCCGGGCGGTGTCCAATCCCCTGACGCAGGCGATGCGCCGGGCGGACAAGGGCATCCGCTACGCCGCGGCCGCCGCTCTGGTCAAGCTCAGCCCCACCCGCGAATTCGAGGGAAGCCGGGCGGTGGTCGAAACCCTCGGCCAAGCGATTACCGAACGCGGCTATTCGGCGGTGTTGATCGTCAGCGACGACAGCGAGTTGGCCAACCAGCTCCGCGAAGTGATGCGGGTTGCGGGCCATGTCCCCGATTCCGCCGGCTCCGCCAATGCGGTCAACAAGGTACGCACGTCTTTCCCGCCCAAGGACGTTATCCTGCTCCAGGATACGATGCTCAATGTCTTCGAGGAACTCAAGAAGGAACCCGCGCTGGCGGGCGTGCCCGTGGTGGTGTTCACCAAGGACCAGGAAACCGCCGCCGCCGGTCAGGCCTACGGCGAAGGCGTCCCCGTGGTCTCCGTGGCGGGTGGTAAGGTCGACGCACTCCGTTCCGCCGTTTCCACGGCGATTCTGGGTGCTGGGCGAACCGCTGCCGAGGGTCGGGCGCTCTCGCGGAACTATGCGGTGGTTGGGGCCGAGGCGCTCGACGCGATTCCCGCCCATGGGTCGCCTTTCTCCAAGCATCTGCCGAATATCAAGAATGCTCTGGTTGCCGGCCTGGACCGTGAAGACCCCAGGGTGCGGCTGACTTGCATCCGAGCCTTGGGGCGGGCCAAGGTCAAGGCTCTGCTTCCTCGACTGGTGCTCATCTATGGCGCGGGCGACCGTCCGGGTGAAGAGAGCCAGGCGGAACGCAGGGCCTGCATCGAAGCTATCGGCGATATGATGGACGCCGGGGATACCCCGCCGCCGGAAGTGGTCGTGTTGATGTCTGAAATTCACCGGAGCGGCACCCCGGAATTGCGGGCCTTCGCGACGAGCAAACTTTCGGGGGTCCAGTTGCCGCCCGCGACCATTGAGCAGCTCATCAACGACGCCGAAGCCAAGCCGGCGAACCCACCGCAAATGGATCCGGGTTTCTGACCGGTTGGACAGGGCAGGGCAAGCCCCCGCCCGGCAAAATGTTAGAAAAATTGTTTTGCAATTTCGCCCGATTTGCATACACTTAGCAAGGTGTGGTTGTTTTGTTTTTTCTTTTTGTAAGGAGTTGGGGTATGGGTAAGGGTATTTTGGCCTTGCTGATGGCGGTGGTGATGGCTTTTGGCGTGGTGGGCTGCGGCGACGAGGGCGAGAAGCCCAAGGTCCCGGAAGTCCCCAAGGGAGCCGTTGAGGACGCCCAGGACAAGGCTGAAGAGGTGAAGAAGGAAACGGCCGATAAGGCTGAAGAGACGAAAGACGAGGCCGACAAGGCCGTCGACGACGCCGTGAAGTCGTTGGACTAGGCGACGCGACGGAAGCATGCAGCGGCCGATGCCGGGAACCTTTGGGGTTGCCGGCATCGGCCGTTTTTTCATGGGTGAGGTGTCGAGGGGCCGGGCGGCTACGCCTTAAGCGTGGCCAACTCGTGACTGAGGATGCGCACGTGGCCCATCTCCTCGAACAAGATCGCGTCCATCTTCTCCTTGCCCAAGGCATCGGGCACCGCTTCCTTGATGCTGAGATAGAACACGATGGTGTCTTTTTCGAGGCCGATGGCGGTGCGGAGGATATCGGCGAGCGAAGCGTCGGCTCCGACGGCGGCGACAGGGTCGGCGTGGAGGTCGAAAATCCGCCCTTCGGCCACGGCCTGCAGGTACTGGGCGGCCTCGTTGGCAGCGTCGAGATTCAGGAAATCGGCGAGCCAATCGGGATTTTCACGCCACAAGTCCTCGCGCATCGCGGCGAAGGTCTTCTCGTGCTGCACCTCCATATCCGCGAGCATGGCCAGCAGGTCGCGGGCCTTTCCGTCGGCGACGACCTCGGACGCCCGCCGATAGAACTTCGCTCCGTTACGCTCGATCTGTTCGGCGATCTCAAACACTTCGTCGGCATTGAATCGTTGCGTCATCGTTCCTGTCCTCACTATGGGTTTCGTGTCCACGCACAGCCTATCCGTTTGTCGGGCCTTTTTCAAGTCGCGCGGCGAGTTCGTCGGCGCGGGTAAGCGGTCGCCCGCAGGTGTGATTCTCGCACAGATAGGCGGTGGGCAGGCCATCGACCGGTGTGCGTCCCTCCAGCAGCGGCAGCTCGGCCGGGGCATCCGATAGGGCGGCAGCGACCACCGTGGTGGGCAGGTAGCTCTGCCGGACCGCCCGGAGCATGGCGGACGTTTCCGGGTGGTCGGGTGCTCCGGCGACGACCAGTTCGCTCTCCGGGGCAAGCCGGAAGTCCATCGCGCTGAGCAGCCGGGTGAACGCGGCGGGGTGGTTCTCCGCGGCTCCCGCGAACAGCCGCAGCGTGCGTTCGGCCCGGTCTTCGAGCGTGGCATCGTCGGTGAGGCGGGCCAGCCGGAGCAGGGCGTGTGCGGCGATGGCGTTGCCGGAGGGCGTCGCACCGTCGAAGGCGTCCTTGCCGCGTGCCAGCAGATCGGGCCGGCCTGCCCGGGTGGCGTAGAACCCGCCGGCTTTGTCGTCCCACAAGGCGGCGACCATCTCCTCGGCGAGTTCCCTGGCCTGATGCACCCGCTGGGCTTCAAAGGTCGCCTCGTAAAGGTCGAGCAGGCCCTGAATGACAAAGGCGTAATCATCGAGGAAGGCGTCGATGTGGGCGACCCCGTCGCGGAAGGCATGCCGGAGGCCTCCCTGCGGACGCATCGCGGTCAGCACAAAATCAGCGGCCCGGTCCGCCGCGTCGCGGTAGCAAGGGGCTTCGAAGACCTGAAAGCCGCGGGCCAACGCGGAGAGGGTCAGGCCGTTCCAATCGGCCAAGACCTTGTCGTCCTTGGCGGGGGGCACCCGCCGGGCGCGCATTGCCAGCATCGTCTGCTTCATCGCGTTCAGGCGCGCGAGCCAGGTGTCGCGGCTCATCGCGTGTTGCTCGGCGAAGGCTTCGGGTGGGATGCGAGCGGTCAGAATGTTCTTCCCTTCGAAGTTCCCGCGTTCGGTCACGCCGAAGTACGCGGCGAACAGGGCCGCGTCCTCGTCGCCCAGCACGGCTTGGATTTCATCCAGAGTCCAGACATAGTACCGGCCCTCGACGCCCTCGCTGTCGGCGTCCTGTGCCGAATGGAAGCCGCCACTTTCATCAGTCATCTCGCGCAGCAGGTAATCGAGTGTTCCCTGCGCCGTGCGGCGATACAGCGGGCTGCCGGTGACGCGGAAGGCGTCGATATAGATACTGGCCAGCAGGGCGTTATCGTAGAGCATCTTCTCGAAATGCGGCGTGAGCCACTCGCGGTCTACGGAATAACGGTGGAACCCGCCGCCGAGTTGGTCGGCCATGCCGCCGGTGGCCATCCGGTCGAGCGTAAGCGTTACCTGCCGGAGCAGATCGGCATCCGGTTGGCGGGCGTGGCGGCGCAGCATCAGATCGAGCGCCCCGGTGGGTGGGAACTTGGGAGCATCGCCGAAGCCGCCCCATTCGGCGTCGAAGGTGTCGCGGTAATGGGTGAGGGAGCGTTCGATGAGGGCCGGGTCGAGGTCGGCGGGTCCGTCGGTCGGCCCGGAGCCGAGCCGCTGAAGCTCGGCGGCAAGCCCCTCGGCGACGCGGGCGACATCTTCCGGGTGCTCGCGGTAAACCCGGGCCGCATGGCTCAGCACGTCCGGAAAGCCCGGATGACCCCATTGGCTTTTGGGCGGGAAGTAGGTGCCGCCGAAATAGGGCCGAAGGTCCGGCGTGAGGAACACGCTCAACGGCCACCCGCCGGAGCCGGTGAGCATCTGCACCGCGTTCATATACACCGCGTCGAGGTCGGGTCGCTCCTCGCGGTCCACCTTGATACAGACGAACAACGCGTTCATCCGCTCTGCGATGGCTTCGTTCTCGAAGCACTCGCGCTCCATCACGTGGCACCAGTGGCAGGCGGAATAGCCAATGGACAGGAAGATCGGCTTGTCCTCGGCCCGTGCTCGTTCGAGCGCTTCCGGGCACCAGGGGAACCAATCCACCGGGTTGTGGACGTGCTGGAGCAGGTAGGGGCTGACGGAGCCGGCGAGGTGGTTGGTCGGGCGACGCTCGGACAGCGACATTGGGTGTCCTCCTGGGCCTCCCCGGCCAACGGTTTTATGCCAGCATCCAGAGGCTGACGGCCATCACGGCCATGCCGACGATGACGCCGACGATGGGGAGGTGCTCGCTGCCGAAAGCCTTGGCGGCCGGGACCAGCTCATCGATGGAGATGGCGATCATAATTCCGGCGACCGAAGCCAGCACCCAGCCCAGCAACGCCTCGGTAAGGAAGGGCATCAGCACCAGGGCGGCGGCCAAGGCTCCTAACGGCTCGGTGACGCCCGAAAAGAATGACCAGAGGAATGCCTTGCGGTGGCTGCCGGTCGCGGCGTAAATCGGGGCGGAGACCGCCAGACCTTCGGGGATGTTATGGATGGCGACGGCGACGGCGATGGCCCCGCCCAGCCGGATGTCGTGAAGCGCGCCGATGAACGTGGCCATACCTTCGGGAAAATTATGGATGCCGATGCCCAGGGCGACCATCACCCCGGTGCGATGCAGGCGGCGGATCTCGTCGCCCTTTGAACCGTTGGGATAGTCGTGCTGGCCGATGTATTCGTGCGGCACCAGAAAATCAATCAAGAAATAAACAATCATCCCGCCAAACAGGGCAGCGTGGCCGAGCAGAAAGCCCAACTTCGCGTCTCCGTTCCCCAGGGCTTCGATGCCCTGGGGTAACAGCTCCACGAACGAGACCAGCACCATCACCCCTGCCGAGAAGCCCAGCGTTAACCCCAGAAACTTCGCCCCGGGCTTGCGGATAATCAGGCCGAGGACGCTGCCAATGGTGGTCGATAACCCGGCGAAGGCGGTGAGTAACAGGGCCATCCAGAAGTTCTCAGGCATCGGGCGACTCTCCGGTGATAGGGATCAACATGGCTTCTTCCTT
>CAZBCO010000154.1:0-10299 GCA_964490295.1 uncultured Planctomycetota bacterium | reverse complement strand
TTGAGGCAGGCGTTCATGTAGCCGTAGCTTTCGGCGGCGATGATTGCTTGCCGGGAGAGGTCGTAGTCGCCGGCGCCGATGACTTCGAGGCAGACCGGGCCGTCGTAGCCGCCGTCCACCATCGCCTTGAAGTAGCCGGGCAGGTCGATGTCGCCGCGCCCGCAGGCCTGGCTCCACGCTTCACCGGCCTTCGGGCCGGGGCCTTTGCAATCGCGGATGTGGATGTGGCGCACGCGGCTCAAGACCTGGGGCAGCGCCTCGGTCGGGTCCTCGCCCGAGCGGTAGATGTGGCTGGGGTCCATGTCGATGCCGAACGCGGGCGAGGCGACCTTCTCCATCACCCGAAGCGTTGTCGGCGTGCTGTAGATGCTGCAGTTCACGTGGGCCTTGCAGCAGAGGGTGACGCCGTGCTGGGCGGCCAGCTCGGCCATCTGCGCGATCAGGTCGGTCTGGCGCACGAAGTCCTCTTCGATGTCCGACTTGCCGCCGGGGCCGATGTTGACCACGGGGACGCCCAGCGCCGCCGCCGCCTCGATGGCCTTCGGCACCCACTCCGCATCCACACCGCCCTTCTCCATCGAGAGCAGCTCGAGGCCGTATTTCTCGGCGAGCGACTTGATCTCGTCGACCTGGTCCGGCCAGCGTTCCAGATCGACGTGCTCGCACATGCCGCGAATCGCGGACAGCTCAACGCCGTCGTAGCCGGCCCAGGCGACCTGCTGCATCGCCGTCTCCAGGTCGTGGCCCTTGAACAGCACCGTATTCACGCCCAGTTTGATCATTCTTGGCTCCATTCCGTTACTTATCCGACCACAAAAAGACCAGACAAAGAAGACGAACCTTACCGCTTCTTCCTTTACCTCACCGGCCGCCGCAGCGTCGCAGGCAGGCGTTGAGGTATCCATAACTCTCGGCAGCGACGATCGCGCTGCGATTCGGCTCGTACGCCGACGCGCCGATAACCTCCAGGTTGACCGGCCCATCGAACCCGGCGTCAACGAGCACGCGGCAGTATGCGTCGAGGTCGATTTCGCCGCGGCCGCAGGTCTGCACTTCGGGCGGGCCGGGCGCCGGGCCGGGGCCGGAGTCGCGGACGTGGACGTGCCGGACGCGCGAGACGACCTGGCGAAGCGCGTCGGCCGGCTCCTCGCCGCCCCGGTAGATGTGGCTTGGGTCCATGTCGATCCCGAACGCCGGCGAGTCGATCCGGCGGATCACTTCGAGCGTCGTCGCCGTGTTGTCCATCGACGTGCCGATGTGCGCCTTGACGCAGAGCGTGACGCCCCGCTGTTCGGCCTCGTCGGCCAGCCGGGCCATGCGGTCGATACATTCGCTCAGGCCCGCCGCGCTCCCGCTCGCACCGCTTGGGCCGATGTTGACGACGGGGATGCCGAGCTCGGCGGCGGCGTCGAATGCGTTCAGGCAGCGCTCCTCGTCGAGCGGGCCGACCTCCATCGCCGTCAGCGGCAATTCCAACTCGTCAACGGCCGCGCGGATGCCGGGCACGTCGTCCCGCCAGCGGTCGAGGTGCAGGTGCTCGCCGAGCGGGTCACCGAACGCGCCGCAGCCGTTCAGGGCGGAAATCTCCGCCGCGTCGTAGCCGCACCATTTGATGTGCTGCATCGCCGTACGGAAATCGTGTCCGCCGAACAGCACCGTGTTGACACCGAGCCGGATCATCGCTCGCCCTTTCACTTAAAAACCCGCCCACCAAGACACCAAGACGGCTTCCGCTCGCGTGTTCCACACACGACCGAAGGATTTCTCTTCATGTTTCCTGGTGTCCTTCGCGCCTTTGTCCTCAGCGGCTGGCCCATCCTACTTCAAATCGATCACCCTGCCGGTATCCCACGACTTGATGGCGGCCTCGATGACCAGTTGCGCCTTGAGGGCATCCTCGGCCTTGCCGTCGATCTGGTCCGGCGGGGTCTTCTTGCGCAAATCCGTCACCCACTTGTCGATACGCGACTGGAAGGTGTTGCCGAAGCTCTGCATGCCGCCGAGGTGTTCGTAGGTCTCGACCTCGTTGGAGAGGCGCGGGTAGAAGCTGAGCACCTCGCAGGCCTCGCGGATGACCACGCGGGCCTCGGACCCGACCAGCTCGCAGGTTTCCAGGCCGTAGCCGCTGCCCGCGTCATAGCTGCCGGTCAGATGCCCGACGATGCCGTTGGCGAAGAGCATGTTGACCTGAACGTTGGACCAGATGGTGCGGCCCTTGCCCTTTTTGAAGAAGGCCTGCACCTTTTTGACATCGCCGCAGAAATAGCGCATCACGTCGATGGAGTGCGGATGCAACGCCCGCATGTGGAAGTGCGGGCTGGACTCGTTGCCGTTCTTGATCCACATCGTCATGTTGATGATGTTGATTTCGCCCAGGCGGCCCTTGTCCAGCCACTGCTTGGCGCGGACGGCGGCCGGGGTGAAGCGGTGGTTGAGGTCGATGCCGTAGGGCACGCCCTTCTCCTGGGCCAGGGCGACCATCTTGCGGGCCTTGGCGATTTCGTTGGAGATCGGCTTCTCGCCCAGCACCGGCAGGCCGGCGCCCAGCAGCTCCATCGTCGGCGTGTAGTGGTCGCCGCCGTTTTCCTTGCCCGCGGTGGCCATGCTGCAAGCGTCGAGCTGGATGCCGCCGGCCAGCATCTCTTTGACGCTGTAGAAGGCCTTGGCCCCCCAGCGCTCGGCGGCCTTATCGGCGCGCTCCTTGATGATATCGCACACCGCGACCACCTTGGTCTGCTTGTTGTTGGTGTAACATTCGGCGTGCCGGTTGCCGATGTTACCCATTCCGACAATCCCAATCTTCAGCGCCATCTTTCAGGTCTCCTTATGTGCCAAATCAAACCACCGGGGGAAAAGGTTAGCGCAGTCCGGGCCGAGAATCAAGCGGACGTCCCAGATTTCTGCGTTGCGGGTCATCGCCTCGCCCTTCAGGGCACGTAGGATTGGAGCACGGTGCCGGCCTCGCCGCTGAGGACGTAGGCCCCGGTCGACGCGGGAAGCAGAGCGGTGGTTCCCAACGGCAGAGGGGTGACCCGGCCGCCGGCTTCCACCGTCACATCGCCTTGCACCACGTTGAGCATGACAAAACGCCCGTCGGGCGTGGCCGCGTTCATCGAGCCGCTCAACTCCAGGCGTTCGATAGCGAACTTGTCGCACCGGACCGCCATGTAGCGCTTGCAGGGGCCGTCCTCAAGCAGTTCCGGCTTGCAGGTGTCTTCCTTGGGCGGGGTGTAATCCGTCACGGCCAGAGCCTTGTCCACGTGCAGCTCGCGGGGCTGCCCGGTGGCCTTGTCAACGCGGTTCCAATCGTAGGTGCGGTAGGTCACGTCGGAGGTCTGCTGAATCTCGGCGAGGACGATGCCGGAGCCGATGGCGTGGGTCATGCCCCAGGGGATCATCACCTGGTCGCCGGGCTGGGGTGAAAACATGTGCAGCCTCGGTTCCAGATTGCCCTCGCGGATGGCCTTGGCGAAGGTCTCGCGCGTCGTGCCGCGGGTCACGCCACGAATCAGCTTGGAGCCTGGCTCGGCGTGGAGGATGTACCAGGATTCCTTCTTGCCGAACCCGTTCTCGTGCTCGGCGGCATAATCGTCGTCGGGATGGACCTGCACCGAGAGGGTCTCTTTGGCGTCGAGGTACTTGACCAGCAACGGAAACCGCCCGCCCTGGAGAATGGCGGGGTCGCCGACCAGCTCCTCGACACGGGTCTCGACCAGGGTGCGCAGCGAGGTGCCCGCCAGCGGCCCGTTGGCCACCTCGGTCTCTTTGCCGGGGTAGTCGGAGATTTCCCACGACTCGCCGACCGTGGCGCCGGGCGGCACGGCCTTGCCCAGCAGCCGGCCAAGCCGGTCGCCACCCCAGATTTTTTCAAGCAACAACGGTTTGAAAATCAACGGATACAATGTGCTCATGCGTCGGCGTCCTCTGATATAGCGGTTTCGGATTCAGTACGTTCGGGATTCTGGCTGATGCGGAGGATAGACGGTTCGGGGTGTTTATACCGGGCGACCTTCCGTTCATAAAGCAAGGCGACCAGAAAGGCCACCGCGACCAGCCCCAGGCCGAGCAAGGCGGCCGACAGGTCGCGGCTCATTCCCAACAGCGGCACGTGGTGGCCGAGCAACGCGCCGCTGATCAGGCCCAACAGCGGCAGGCCGAACAACACCAGCGCACTGCTGATCGACACGCTCCGGTCGATGGCCACCACCACGCTCTGGCCGGGCCGAAGCCCTTCGATGGCCTGCACCTCGACCCGCATCATGCTGCCCGCGCCGCAGGCGCAGATGCCGCAGCTCTTGCAATGATCGCTCTGGGCAAGCTCCAACGTGGCGCGACCGTCCTTTACCGACACCACGCGGGCCAAGACTTCCTGAACCAGTGGATGGCTCCTCGGCGGCCTACCGCCGAAAATAGTTGAGTCGGGTCGCCAATTGCTCGAACCCATGTCGCGGGCCGCTGAGCACCGGGAGGCGGTAACGCTCGGCGGCCTGATGCACCACCCGCTCCATCATCACGTCGGCGAGCAGGATGATATCGTTGTCGGCCAGGACCTCGACCTCGGCCAGCACCAGCCGGTCGTAGGCGGCCTCGTCTCCGTCGCGGCGGGCCTGGCCGGCGGCCGCAACCAGTCTCGGCACCACCGAGACGCTCTTGCCCCGTGTGGCGGCTTGCTCCAGCAGCATGTCCCGGACAGGCTCCAGAGAGCCGGAAGACTCCGCAAGCAAGCCGACGGAGCCGCCCAGTCGCGCCGCCGCGTCCACCATCGCCTCGTTGATGTGAACCACGGGCAGAGACACCGCGGCCCGGACGGCGTCCACGACCCGGCCAACGCAGGGGTCGGTGAGCATCACCGCCTCGACCTCGACCTCCTGGGCGTTGCTCGCGTGGTTGCACAGCCGCCGTACAACCGGCTCGGTCACCTCGCCCGCCGCGTCCACCAGGAGCGGGATGCTCTCGTCGACGATGTGGATCCACTGCACGTCGGCCATCACCTCGTGCGCGACGCGGGTCAACATCGGCACCGTTTGCACCGACGAGTGAATCAGGGCGACGCTCACGAACATCCATCCGCTCCGAAAACCTGTTGCATGGGGATTATTGTATAGGGCCAACGTCTGGACGTCAAACGCCTCAAGGCTCCTCGGCTGCCGGAGCGGTGGTGAGTTGGGCCTCCTCGGGGAGATAATCGCCCTCATGCGGCAAAGGCTCGCGCACCATCACCAACCCGAAGGTTTCCTCCTTCAGCACATCGCCCGCCGCGTTGACCCAAGCGGTGCCCACCGTGACCCCGCGGTCCAACTCGACACGGTAGGCGGTGTAGGCATGCCCACGCAGCCGGATGGTTTCCTGCCGGACCACCCGCGCGGTGGCGCTGTCGAACTGAAAGTTCAGCGGGTTCAACATGCGGATGCGCCAACTTTGCCCCACGCTCAGCTTGGGCAACGCCCCGACCGCCAGAAACCCGCTGGACATCACGTCGTCGCGCGTTACCGAAATCTCGCGCTCGTTGCGCTGGCCGCCAATCAGCAGCGTCATCCGCAACACGTTGCCCTGAACCAGCCCCGTGGCCAGCCCCGAAAGGCCGCCGGAATCGTAATTGACCCGAAAGGCCTTCAGGGCGTTATCGGGGCCGACCGTGACCTCCGACTGGATGGTCACGCCGAAGGCTCCGGGAGCGTCGGCCCCGCCCAGGGCGAACAGCGAATGCCGTTTGAGGTCGATGGTCGCGTTCGACACGATCTCGCAGTCGCCGCTCCGCGTGAAATTATACCGCGTCTCGGTGTGGCCGATGCGTGACCCGTTCGCGGCGTAAATCCCCATCCGATAGCCGGGCGTCGCTCGGGCATAGGTGCGCAACGCCTCGTAGCCGTGGCCGGTGGTCTGGTACAAGGTGGGAATCACCTCGCGCTCGATGAACCAGCCGACCATCACCGCCCAGAACAAAAGCACGCTGTAGGCAAGTATTCGCTTCATCGTGGCTGAATTGTACGCCGGAACCCCATCCGAGTCAAACCCCAGGAGGAGATCGGGGCCGGAGCCCCCGGGCCACGCCTCCCTGCCCGGCCACTCAGTGCTTGAGGCCTTCGGGCTTCGGGGCTTTGCGGTGATAGGCCAGAAAGGCGTCGAACTCCGTCTTGCCCATGTACCGAGTCAGGATTTTGCGGTCGGTCTCGGTGAGGTCGACGAGGATCAGGGCATCAAGTACATTGCTGAAATCGGGGTCGATGTTGCAGCCCAGCAGCTTGCCGCCCAGCCGCAGGTATTGCCGCAAGAGGATGGGCACGCCCTTGTTGTCGGTCTCGATATCCGAGATCAAAGCGGACAGCTCCTCGACGTCGGCGGGGAGCTCGGAACCCTGCTTACGGGCTATCCCGCGGATGGATTGAAATCGCAACGGGGTGCGGGCCTTCACGAACCGGGCCAGATCGCGCAGGTAGTTGTTGGCCTTGAGGAAGCGGATCATCAGTTGGCGCGAGATGGAGTTGTACTGGTCGTTAATGCTGACCGGGCCGAACAGCAGCTTGTACTTGGGGTGGCGGTACACAAACGTGGCGATGCCCTTCCAGAGCACCATCAGCGGGGCGTAGGTGCGCTGGTATTCCTCGCGTATAAACGACCGCCCCAACTCAATGGCGGGGTTGATCTGCGAGAGAATACGGGGCTTGAACTCGAACAAGGTGGTGGTGTAGAGTCCCGCCTCGCCGTGGGCCGCCAGAATCTCGTCGGTCAGCCCCATCCGATAGGCGCCGACCAGCTCGCCCTTCCGGGTGTTCCAGGCGATCAGGTGGCGGTAATGGGTGTCGAAGCGGTCGACGTCGATGCTCTTGCCGGTGCCCTCGTTGACGCCTCGGAAGGTGATCTCGCGCAGCCGCCCGATCTCGGCCATCACATGCGGCGCCTGGGCCGCCTTGGCGACAAACACCGCGAGGTCGCCGGAGACCATCAGCCGGCATGCATCCGGCAGGTCGGCGATTTCACGGGCCAGCACGGCGGGGTCCTGCGGGTCGGCGATCTCCTCGGCTTCGCAGCCGTCTTCAAACGGCGGCTGGGGCTTGGGCCGAGTCGCCTTCCCGGTGTTGTGGTCCAGAATATAGGTGCGCATCCGCAGATAGCGGGTCATCGCCCTGGGGTCGTTGAAGCGGGCCAGCCGTTCAAAGGGGATCAAGCTGCCGATGCGAATCTCGATGCGCTTGTTGTGACAGCTCAGCAATTCGCGGGGGAGCACCGCGGCGCTCAGCCGATAATGGATCAACCCCATAATCTGAAACAAGGCCCCGTGGCAGCCTCGGAAGAACACGGGCAACACCGGGGCCTGTGTCTTGCGGATAATCCGGGCCACGCTGCTGCGCCACCTGGGGTCGGCCACCTGGCGGCGTTTGAGATCCAATTGCGAGATGTTGCGGGCCGGGAAGACCACCAACATACCGCCGTCCCGCACCCAGCGAATACATTGCACGATGGGGCGAAGGCGGTCGCGGCGAAGCTTCAGCGGGTTCTTCTGAATAAAGGCCGCGGCGTCCGGCATGTGTTCCAGCAGCCGATCCGCCACGATTTTGACATCGGGACGCACCGTGCGCAACACGTTGGAGAGCACCAGGCCCTCGATGCCGCCGAAGGGATGATTGGCCACCACCACCACCGGGCCGCTCTTGGGAATCTTGGCCAGGTTCTCGTCTGAGGCCTCGTGGGCGATGTTCAGCACACTCAGCCCCCGGGCATCGAGCGTGGTCGCCGGGGTGTCCACGGTGAACCCGAAGCGGCGGTGAAAGCGCAGCACCCGCTCGAACGGCTCGCCGGCCTCCGCCTGGAGCCTGCGCCCCAGCTCGCCCTCGAAGGTGACCTTGACTTTGCATAAGAGATCATCGCGCGAAGCGTTCGCCATCCGAGTCTCCTTGCTACCGGCCGACGGACCGAACCCGAACCCTTATTATACCGACAAGGCATCCCGCCGTACAGCTTTCAATGCTTTTCCGCACCGGAGGCCAAGCCAGTATCCCGCCCTCGGATTCAATTTCGATGAGCCGTCTGTGCGTTTCGTTTGAGTCTTGGGCTAAAAACGCAGGTTCCGAATACGGTCGAGATAGTACCGATAGTCATCCAACGGCACGCCGGGCGTAATCAGGTGGTCGGGCATCATCAGGTAGCCGCCCTCGCGGGCCAGCGGCAGGCGGCGCTCGATCTCCGCGTCGATGGCCTCCCGGCCATGTTCGAGCACCAGCTTATTGAACCCGCCGACGATGCGCAGCTCTTTGCCGAACTGCTTGCGATAGGCCGCCGGGTCGGCGTTCCAGGTGCCGATCTCAATCGGGAACTGCACGTTGACGCCCGCCTCGAACCAGTGGCCGATCAGGGCCGCAATGTCCCCGTCGGTATCGATGCTGTACAGCTTGATGCCGTAGGATTCGAGCTTCTCGCGGATTTTGCGGTAGCCCCTGGCCACGCATTTCTCGAAGATCGACGGGCTGACCAGCGGGCCGCTCTTGCCGCAGATATCCTCCCAGCCGTGGCACAGGTCCGGCGGCGTCTGCATCCGGGGCACCACCTGATCGATCCCCCAGCAGACCAAGTCGGACAGCGTTTCCACCATGTCCGTGTAACATTCGGGCGAGTCGTACATCAGATAGGACATGTTCTCGACGCCCATCCAGTTGCGAATCCAGCCCATCATCGAGCCGCCGGAGACCGCGATGGCGTGGCCCGACTGCTCGGCCCGGCGCAGCCGCTCATCCAGGTCCGCGGGGATGCGGTCCGGACCCGGCTGCAACCGCCGCTTGAAATCCGGCCAGTCGGACGCGCTGCGCAGCGTGAAGCCGGTGTGCTGGGGGATGCAGCTCCGGTGCTTCCAGTCCTTCTTGAGCACCCCGCCCGAATCGCGGAAGATGCGGTACTCGTCGGTCTCCTCGACGACCTCTTCCTCGAAGTCCGGGAACAGGCCGATTCGCACCCCGACGCTTTCCCAGTGGGGCACCGCGTCAAAATATCGCCGAATACCGCCGCGCTCGTTGATATCGCGCGGCAGGCCCTCGTCATACCAGCGCTCGCGGGTCTCTTGCCACTCGGTCCAGTGAATCACCGGCATCCGGTCGAACTCGCCATAGTGCATAATCTGTTGCCACAGCTCGCGCGTCGTCATCGTGATTTTCCCTCAATCATAAGA
Organism: uncultured Planctomycetota bacterium; assembly: GCA_964490295.1. Classification (GTDB taxonomy): domain Bacteria; phylum Planctomycetota; class PUPC01; order PUPC01; family PUPC01; genus CAZBCO01. Next base: position 1,142 of record CAZBCO010000154.1, on the reverse strand, counting down.
ACCATAAACGCCCACCAGCACAGGGCCTCATCCGCCGGCGGCGTCCTGCCGGAAGATACCCTACTTTATCATGCCTCCACGGCCCCCTATTTACAATGCACTTTTCCGCGAAGGTCGCGCCCCGCGGCGAGAGCGGCATCCACCGCATCGCTCGGCAGGCCGACCAAAAGGATGCCGCGATCCACCGTGTTGCGGAAAATCACCTCCATGTCGTTGTATTCGGGTTGCGACAACTGGACCGCGTACAGGCCGTTCATCCGGCTCATCGAGGCGATGAAGTGGTCGCCCCGCCCGCAGAAGTGAATCGCTCCGCCGCCGAACGCATCCAGCAAGCGTTGATCATAGGGCTTGATAAACTCATCGAACATCGCCGGGGACAGGTTCATTGCCGAGTCGTCCCGCAGCATGAGCTTCCCGGGAAACAACATGTGCCAGTGGCCGTTGCAGTCCTCGCGGAACGGCAGAATCTCCGTCCAACGCCGCATAAACCGCTCATACGTCTCGGTCAGGATGTCCAGCAGGGCGTGAATCCGTTCGGGCTTATCGAGCAGGTCAAGAAACAGCCCGCTGCCCCACAAGACCTCGCACACGTCCATCGGGCCTTGAAGGTCGGGGTGATAGAACTGAACATACCGTCCGACCTTCGGCCATCGGGATCGAATTTCGATGTAGTACTTCGCCATCCGCAACGTCTTACCCGCCAGCGTGTCGCTCGCTTCCACCGCGTCGATGTCCGGCACACCGCCCGCAACGACCGCCTCAAGCCGGTCCGCCGACAGCGGCCAGGAGGTGGGCAGCGTATCCAGCTCATCCTCCATCACAAACAGGTCGGCCCCGAACATCGACGGCATGATGCTGGTGCCGTAGTTGCTGCGGGCATCCATTAGATCCCCCGTGCCATGTTCGAGAAAGCCCGAGCATTTGCAAAATTGTTGCAGCGCCATCGCCTCGAAATCATCGAGCGTCTCGTTGACGCTCACCTCCGGCCAGGGCACGCCCGGCGGGGCCTTCGCCGCACGCTGCGGGCGAAAAGCATCGCCGTCGAACTCGCCGTGGCAGAAGGCCAGCCAGGCGTCCAGAAGCTGCTGCTCGACGTCCTCGTCGATGCGCGATTCCAAGTCATCCAAATAGCGTTCGATCAT
>CAZBCO010000153.1:0-5326 GCA_964490295.1 uncultured Planctomycetota bacterium | reverse complement strand
CCAGCAACACGAAGATGACCGCTTCCGGGCCTTGAGCGTAGATCGCCGCGGCCTGCTCCCGGGTCATCGGGAGATTGAATGCGACGGATGGCTTTTCGGTGGGCGTCTTCACGCCCACCTATCATCCGCACGAGCACCACCCACCGCAAGTTTTTCTTCATACTTGATTGACAATCCCGGGACATCGAGGTAGATTGCACTTCAGTTGGCTGAAGTGTTACGGCCGGACGACTTGACTTATAAAGAAGCAAGTTGGTACAATCCAATCGAAGTTACGGCAATTACAGGAGGCGCTATTTTGGCAACCCATGAGATGATTCGTGAGTGGCAAGGCTCGGAACAACTGGATGAGTTATTCCGAAACAATGATGTGGTGAGGTCCGGTAATGCCCTGACGCTTGACGACCATTGCGTTATCGCCGACGAGAACGGCGACGCGATCGAAGAGTTCATGGGTTACGCCGACACGGCGTTCGAGGAACTTTCACAGACCACTTGGGTGCGAAAGTTCTTCGAAATTGACGATCCTGAGATCGCGGAGGCGACGCTTTGTATTGCAGGCGAAAAGCTCAGGGGTTCGGGAACATTGGCCGGGACATTCAACGGCGTGCCCTTTACCGCCCGTGCCGCTCACAACTGCGCTCCGTGGTATAATTACTGGGTTCTATGCCGACTACCCGCCGCCCCGCGACGCGGCAGGAACGAGCTGATCCTGCATACGACCGGGTCGCTGGTCTGGCGGCTGTTTATCGTGCCCTCGATGTTGCCGAATCGTAGTGCGAAGAGTATCGATTCCGGCCTTAACTGGGATGATGAGCACCTTGGGCTGGGCGGCTTCATTGACGGCGAGTACGTGATTCGCCTCTCCGGCAAGCGTTTTGCGGCCCAGGGAAAGATCACGTCGCCGCCGGTTCAGGTCCTCCCGAACCGTCATACCGTCGCCCCGTCGGGCCGATTGGCCAAGCTGCAAGTAACCGCCGACTGCCCGGTGAAGACCGAGGTACGGTTGGGAACCGGGCCGTGGCTTGATGCGAGCGGCCATTGGACGCCCTGGACGCCGCTAACCTCGGATACTGCCGGCCAACTCGAAAAATTGCTGGAGGCGGCAGGGCCTCGCTTCTTGCAGTTTCGGTTGACGCTCCAGCGCGGGCGGCGTGGGGTTCCGATGCTCAAGCGTTTGGTATTGCGGGCAAAGCTGGATTCGGCGACGCCATCTCCCCCGCCGGCCGTCAAAATGGTCTGTCCGATCTCGGTGCTTCCGGGCCGGCCGTTTGCCCACCAGCGTCCCTCCGAGAAGTTGCAGTTCTACCGCGAGCACTTTGAACTGGACAAGGTATTCAACCAAGGAACGGATACCTGGGATAGCCTGATGCGGCTCGCCGCCTGGTTGGGCGACTATTGCACAAATCGCGTCAACGGAGTCGAATTAATCCCCAACCCCGTTTACGAGACACACTTCATTCTGGAACTCGGCCACGAAAAGCGGACGGCGGTACATTGCGGTGCGCTGGCCTTCGCCCTGGTGCAGATCGCGGCCGCCTTCGGCTTGACCGGTCGCGTTATTTTTCGCGGCAACCATTTGGTGAGCGAATTCTGGTCGCCTGGCCACCGCAAGTGGGCGGTGGTCGATCCGATGGACCAACTGCCTAACCCCCAAACGGGCGTGGTGAACGTATGGACCGGCGGATTCGGCGGCTATTACGTTCAGGACGACGGCATCCCGATGAGTTCCATCGAGTTGGGTCAAGCCCGCGGGCGAATCACACGACGCCATTTTGTGTGGAAGACCGGGCGGTATGAAGAACGCGAGGCCACCGTCCCGCGCGACCTGCGGTGGTTCCGCCGGGAGATTTCTTATCCCGAACGCAACAACTACACCGACGCCACCGAGCCGCTGTTCCGCGCGGACGTGTTCCGTTACGCAAACCACCTCAAGCTGCGGCGCCCCGGCCAGAAGCCGATGCCCTGGTATGGGCATTATACTTCGCGACGCGGCGACATCGAATGGACCGTTGGCGAGACCGGTGTTTTCCTCACCGCGTTACCGAATGGGAATCTGTTGGCTCAATTGCGCTCGCAGATGCCCAATACCGAAGGTTGGGTCGTCAATGGAAAGAACCAGAACCACGACAGCTTTCAATGGGATATCCAAGAAACCCGTTGCTTGACGGTTCACGCGGTGAACGCTTGGGGTCAGGCGGGCCCGGACTCGCAATGCTGCGTGGAATAGCCGATTCGCACACGCACGAAAACCGTACCGCCCCCCTGGCAACCCGCGATGGACGGCAGCGCCGGATCGGGTTTTCGACCGGACGTTTTTCGAGAGGGTTCCCTCTTTTCGGAACACGCCCTGTTGGGGGCTTCTATCCGGTCTGCCTTTTCTTTGAAAAGCCCCAGCTAAACACTCCTCGGAAGCGAAACCTCGCCGAAGGAAATGGACGCCTTGCATCAATGCCTGCAAACCGTCAATCCCCTTCCGTCCAAGAAGGTCATCCGCATCGAAAGCCGGGGCCCTTCCTATCCCGTGTTCGTCTATTCCGGCAGGGTCCATATCGCCTGCGGCGCTGCCTTGCCGATGGTGAAATTGGGCAGCATGGCCAGGGCCTTGTTTTGATTCGGAAATATCCATAAATGGGGCTTGATAGTCATGGGAAATCGGGTTAATCTATGGGGTATGACTAAGACATCGTCCGGATCAAGCACCTCGAAAACGGTTTGGCGAACTATCTTTGCCGTGCTCATTGGCTTGATCGGAGCGCTGGTGATTTGGGTGATCACGCCCTATAACGATGTGATTATCAGCGTGCCGTGGTGGGGCATCTCCAACGATTATTTGCCCGTGGTGGCGATGTGCCTCCTCTTGCTGATCGTGCTGGTCGTCAACCCGTTGTTGCGCCGGTGCTGGCCGGTGGCCGCCTTGCGGGCGCCTCAGTTGGCGTTGATTATGGGCATCCTGCTGGTGGCGTCGGTGGTCCCCGGCCAGGGCCTGATGACCTCGCTGCCCTACATGCTGGTCAATCCGCCGCGCACCGTGCGAGCTAATGAGCGCCGCGCCGAAGACTATCGAGAGATGAACCTGCCCTCCAGCTTGTTCCCTGACAAGCTGGAATACCGGGGCGAGACGCCGGTGGCGGACGGATTCTACGACGAGCTGGCGCCGGACGAGCCGATTCCCTGGCGGGCGTGGCTTGCCCCGCTGCTCGCCTGGACGCCCCTGATCTTCTCCGGCTGGCTGCTGATGGTCGGCCTGGCGATGATCGTCCTGCACCAGTGGCGACGTAACGAGCGGCTGAACTTTCCGCTGCTGACCATTCAGAAATCGCTGCTCGAAGACCCCGAAGAAGGGCGCGCGCTGGCCCCGCTGTTCCGACGGAGCAGCTTCTGGTGGGCCGCGGCGAGCGTGCTGTTGTTGCACTCGCTGCTGGCCGCCAAACAGTACTTCCCGTCCTCCATCCCCGCCATCCCGCTTAGCTGGAACCTGCGCGGGGCGTTGAGCGAGGAGCCGTGGCGCAACCTGCCCGGCTGGCTGATGGGCAGCCGCATCTTTTTCACCTTTGTCGGCGTCGCGTTCTTCATGCAGACGCGCATTTCCTTCTCCATCTGGTTCTTCATTGTCGCCTATGCCTTCTACTTTATGATTGGGCTTTCCTACCTCCCGCCCTTCAACCAGGAGATCATCACCGAGCATCGGATCGGGGTGATGTTGAGCATCGCGTTGTTCGTGCTGTGGATGGGGCGTGCCCATTGGGCGGCGGTGGCCCGGGGGCTTTTCCGCCGATCCACCAACGACGTGGAGCGGGTCAGCCGCACCGGGGGCTGGATGTTCCTCGCCGGGGGCGCGGGCATGTACCTGTGGCTCCTGTGGGTCGGCCTGGGGCCGGGCTGGGCCGCCGGGCTGGTGCTGTTCGTGTTCCTCACCGCCCTGGTGCTGGGCCGGTTCGTCGCCGAGACGGGCATGCCCTTCTTCCGGATGTTCCTCTATCCGGCCACGCCCATCGCCTTCCTCAGCGTCCTCCCCTTCGATTGGATCAGCCGGACGGCCATCCTGATCTCCAGCGTCTTCGGAACCCTCTTCGTGTTCTGCTCCCGCTCCAACCCCACGGTGATGACCACCCACGCCCTCTCGCTGAACGAAGAACAGGGGGGGCGGGGTCAGGTGCGCATGTCGGCCTTGTTCCTGGCCGTGATGCTGCTTGGCGTGGTGGTGTCGGGCGCGGGGCATGTGCGGCACTCCTATCGGCACGGCATGACGCTGGACGGGTCTACCCGGCCGGTCAACGCCCAGGGGATCAACCAACTGGAAGATGCCCATCGCATGCTGGCGGAGTTCGGACGGGGCCGGCTCAGCCAGCCCAACTACAATCGCCCCGGACACCTGCTGTTTGGCGTTACCCTGGGGGCGGGGCTTTACTGGCTGTGCCTGCATTCGCCCTCTTGGCCGGTCCACCCGATGGGGATTATGATGGTCTTCACCTACTACGGCAACGCCTGCTGGGCCAGCGTACTGGTCGGCTGGCTGCTCAAGGTACTGATCGTCAAATACGGCGGTGCCCAGGCCTACCGGCGGGCGCAAGGAATGTTCATCGGCCTGATTATCGGCGAGCTATTGGCCGCGATCATCTGGGCCATCGTGCCCGCCATTCTGGCGGCAATGGGCGAACCCTACAAGATCATCCATATCATCGGCTGAACCCCGCCGCCATCCTCGTGCTCGTACTCGTGCTCATACTCGTACTCGAAAAAAACTGTTTTTTGACGGGGTGAAGCGAAAGTCCGGTATCCCGTTCATCCTGTAAATCCTGTCGAGAACTCCTCGCTTTCCCCCCAGCCGCAACGCGGCGACATACCATACGCCTCTGGAACAATGCCGAACAACCGCCCAAGCCCTGAAGGGGCGGAATGGCCGTCCGTTATAACACCGCCTTTGATTTCGCCCCTACAGGGCTTCCGGCGTTGGGCTGATGGTAACCTGGCGAGGTAAGGGGTGCCTGCTATGTGAGCCTTCAAGGGAGAAGTTCAAGCCAAGAGTTTTCCTTTCTTTCCAGACCCTCTCCCTCTTCTCTTTCGATGGCGATCGGAGTCCAGCCCGGAGCCGCCTGCTATTCGTCCTGCTGCATCTTGACGCCGGGGGGCAAAAAACGTTCTACTATTATCTCACCGACCAGGTCGGGTCGGTGATGCAGGTCATCCGCGAGGACGGAACGGTGGTGAACCGGTACGATTATGACGCCTTCGGCAACGCCGTCGCGGCGAACACCTCGGAGCAGGTGGAGAACCGCTACCGGTTCCAGGGCCGCGAATACGACGCCCATCGCGGCGACTACTA
>CAZBCO010000152.1:0-2825 GCA_964490295.1 uncultured Planctomycetota bacterium | reverse complement strand
TCCCTGGAGCAGGCGCTTGAGCGTGCGGAGATTGTGGGCGTGGGCACCCTCGGCAAGGTGGCGGCGTTTGCGAGGGCAGGGCGTTCTCCGGTCACGGGGACGATTCAGTTCACGCAGATGCTCAAGGGGCCGGCGGAGCTTAAGACGGTGACGCTCCGCACCTTTACCGAGGCCGCTCCCGGTCAACCGTGCTACGCCGAGGGCGATTCGGGCATCTGGCTGCTCGTCAAAATTGAGGATTCGGACGCCTACCATGCCTTGCGGTTGCGGCCCCTTGGGGAGCTTGCCAAGGTCAAGGAGGCTCTCGAACGGCAGAGCGCGGTGCGGCCGCTGCCGTTCACGGTGGTGGTGAATGTCACGAGCGACAGCCTGCTGATACTGGAGAGTGCGGCGAAGGCGAAGCAATCCGTGAGCGAGGAGGACGCCGAGCGGCTGTTGGCGAGGGTTGATTTCGAGAAGGAGAAGGTCGTCTATCTGTTCTGGAGCACCGGCGGGCCGCCCTTTGGCGTGCTCAAGCACGAGATTCAGGGCGAGGGCGAAGAGCGGCGGCTGGTGTTTTACAAGGAAGGCCCCGGCGGCCCGAGGGGCAGGGCGCTGCGATTGAACTCGAACATGTTCGCCGTGCCCAAGGATTGGCCCGTCTCGTTTGAGACGCGGGAGCGTCAGGCGGGGCGTGCTCGTGCCGTGATGCCGATTCTCCGGCCCCGGTAAGGACGGCACGGCGGATGGCCCCGGCGCTGCGATTGCGGGATGCGCCGAACGAGAACGGGGACAGGCAGCGGGGTGCCAGTCCCCCGGTCGTGGCCCGCGCGCCGTGCGCCCGTGCGTGGTGCGAAAAGGAAATATTGGGGAAGTTTAACCACGGATGGACACGGATAAACGCGGATGGAAGGCTGGATGCTTTCCCGTTCCTCGTTCTTCACTCTCCCGTTCTCCCTTTCTCCCGTTCCCCCACTTTACACAGCCTCTACTTCGTGTCCTTCGTGGTGCAATGTTCTCCGTCGTGCCGTTGTGTCGTCGTGGTGTGTTTCGAGCACGAGCACGAGTACGAGCATGAGCAAGAGTACGAGGCGCCCCCACGCCCCCGCGCGCCCATGCTCCCAAGCGGATTCAAAAAAATATAAACACGGGCGCGGCCCTCCGTGCCACGGAAAGCCCACGGACAAGATGCCCGTTTTCTCCAATTTCATCTGAAGCAGGACAGCCCAGCCTGAGACGACGAGGCACAGCAGACGGAATAGAATGTGGAAAATCAGCATCAGACACTCTCGACAGGTCTGAAGCAGCGTTGCAGTACCACCTCAGAGAATACTTGCATCTTGCCGTGAGTCCGGTAATATGATGCTAGACGGAGTTTTCGGGAGGGACAACAGGTTTTGTGTCCGCAAGGTGCGGGCTGCCTGACTCAGCGGCTTGGCCTGCGAAAGAAAAGGCAGGTAGAAGATGATGAATAAGCAACGTTGGCGTGTTCTGCTCGTGTGTGTGGCGGCTCTGACGGTGACCGGCTGTCTCCAGATCGAAACCACCATCAGCCTTCACGAGGACGGCAGTGCGACGATCACCGAGCGCATGCAGTTTTCAAGACAGTTGCTGGAGTTCCGGGACAAGGAACAACCGGAGTTGAACGTCGCCGCCCTGCTTGAAAAACCGCGTATCCTCGAGCGGATGAAGCACATGGGGAAAGAGATCACCTTGGTCAGCCATAAGGTTCAGGATGGTGAGCGCGGCTCCCGGGAGAGCATCAGCGTGTTCAAAATCCCGAAGGTTGAGGATTTTCGCTACGTCTCCCCCTTCTTCGGCAAGGGCGATTATGCCCAGCAGAACGCCATGACCTGCCGTATCTGGCCGCAATATGATGACCGGTGGACTGGGATGCGGGGCGGGCATATGTACGTCGAGTTCAGGTCGGAGAGCAAAAACGTCGGGGATTCCAATCCCCGGGGCGTGACGCCGGAAGGTCGGCAGCTTTATCGCCAGCTCAAGCCGATGTTTGAGGACATGCTTCAGGATTTTCAGATCAAGTTTGTATTTGAGTCCTATGCTCCGCTTCATGTACATGGGCGGAGTTCCGGCGGGCAGCGCGGATCGGGCACGCGAACGCACCGGGCGCACCTTATTGATATCTCCGGCGAGAACCTCGGCGGCGGTGGCCGGCGGTTCATCGCCAACGAAGAAGCGATGGCCGACGTGCTTCAGGGCTTCATCAACGGCCCGCATGCCAAGGCCAACACCGGCTTCGGGGCCACCAGCCAACTGTTCCGGTTCAGTAACGGCGGAACCGTCATTGGCTTCCGTCCGTCAAAATACTACTTCGACAAGTATTTCAAAGGCAAGAAGGTCAAGTATGACCTCGGCTTCGGCCGCACGGACCACCGGCTTGCTGATTTCAAGCGCGAAGGCTATACCCCCCCGACAAACGGCGAGGAAAAGAAGAAATGATGATGCGACCTCTGATGCTGCGACTGGCAACTCTGGCTGGCCTGTTGTTCTGGATGGCGGCCCCCGGCTGGGGCGGCGACGCCGAGGCTCCCGCCGAGGCACTGCGTGACCCCTACAAGGCGGTTTATGCCAAGTACCGCCCGGCGTTTCTCCCTCTGGTGAAGCTGCCTTCGGAAAAGGTGATGCGGCTGTCCACGGAGCCGTCCTTCTTCACGCTGAACGTCATTCGAGAAGACGACCGCGCCTACGCCCTGGTGAAGGCGGCTCTGGAGCGCGAGGAGCAGGGACGCTACCGCGACGCCCTGAAGATGTATCAGGAGGTGATCGACAAGTTTCCGGACCAGCTTTACCGGGTGTCGGACTATGGCGTGTTCGTTCCCGTGTCG
>CAZBCO010000151.1:0-4521 GCA_964490295.1 uncultured Planctomycetota bacterium | reverse complement strand
CGAGCTGGGCGGCTCGAACAACGCCTACACCAGCACCGACACCACCAGCTACTTCATCCGCACCACCCGCGGGAAGAACTTCGAGACCGCCTGCGAGATCATTGCCGACTGGATGCAGAACGCGAGCATCACGCAGGAAGAGTTCGACCGCGAGTATCAGGTCATCCAGCGCGAGATCGAAAAGGGCAAGACCGAGGCGAACCGTGTGCTGTGGCAGACCACCGCGCAAACCGCGCTCCGGTTCCATCCCGCCCGCCAACCGGTGATCGGACATATCAACCTCTTCCGCAAAACCACCCGCGACGACATAATCACGTACTACCGCCGCATGTATGCCCCGGACAACATGGTCATCGTGGCGGTGGGCGATTTCGACGCCCGGCAGACCGCCGAGCGCATCGCCGGACTCTTCCGGGACGCCAAGCCGAGCGGACGCGTCCAGGCCGTGCCCCAGGACGACCCGCCGCAGCAGGGGATGCGCTCCGCCACCGTCGAGATGGATGTGCAGGCCGCGTATCTCTCGATGAGCTTCCGCACCGTGCCGCTCAGCCATGCCGACCTCTACCCGCTCGACGTGATGAGCTATATCCTCTCCAACGGCGCCAGCTCGCGCCTGGTGCAGCGGCTCCGCGAGCGCGATCACCTGGTCGACAGCATCAGCAGTTGGTCGTACACCCCCTGGTACGGGGCCGGTGAGTTCAACGTCCGGATGGTGCTCAAGCCGGAGAACATCGAGGCCGCCAAGGCCGCGGTGCTCGACGAGTTGAACCGCTTGAAGACCGAGCCGGTCACCGCCGCCGAGCTGAGCCGCGCCCGGAAACAAAAGGTCGCCGACCAGGTGTTCTACGGCCAGACCATCGAGCAGCAGGCCCGAAGCCTGGGCGGGAATTACCTGAGCTCCGGCAATCCGTTCTTCGACGACGTCTATTTGCGCGGCATCCGGCACGTGACCGCGGAGCAGATTCGCTCGGCCGCACGGCGGTATCTTTCCACCGACAACCTGACCGTGGCCAAGGTGGTGCCGCTGGGTATGGGCGCGGCGGACCACGCGGCGGCGAAGGCGGAGCCGACGTCGCCCATCGAGAAATTCGTCCTCCCCAACGGCCTGCGCGTATTGGTGAAACGCAACGCCAACGTCCCGATGGTGACGATGCAGGCCTTCTTCCTCGGCGGCCTGGTCAACGAGACCCCGGCCACGCTGGGCAGCTCGAACCTGCTGGCCCAAATGCTGACGCGCGGCACCCGAAGCCGCTCGGCGCTGGAGATCGACCGGGCGTTTGACGACCTGGCCGGCAACCTCAGCGGCAGCTCCGGCAACCACACCTTCTTCCTGCAGGCCGACGTACTGGCCGGGGACTTCGAGAAGGGCTTCCGCCTCTTCGCCGACTGCCTGCTGGAGCCGTCGTTCCCCGACGACGAGCTGGCGAAAATCAAGCAACGCACGCTGAATCAACTGGCCCGGCAGAACGACGACTGGTATCAGCAGGCCCGGAATCTGCTGATGAGCACGCTGTTTTCCAAGTCGCCCTACGGCCTGAACCCACTGGGGACGCCGGAGTCGCTGGCGGGCATCCACCGCGAGACGCTGGCCGCCTATCACCGGGAGTCCTGCGTGGCGAAGAACAGCGTGCTGGCCATCTTCGGCGACGTGGACCCGGCGGACGTCCGGCGGCTGGTGAACGACCTGATGAGCCGCATGCCCGAAGGCCGCAACCTGCTGGAGACCGACGTGACCGTCGAACCGCCGCTCACGGAGAACCGGACGGTGACCGCCGAGACGCGGCGCCCCGACTCGGCCGTGGTCTACGCGGGCTATCGCACCTGCTCGATGGACGCCCTCGACGACCGCTACGCGCTGCTGGTGCTGGACGGCGTGATGTCGGGCATCGGCTGGCCCGGCGGCTGGCTGCACGAGTCGCTGCGTGGCCAGGGGCTGGTCTATGTGGTGCATGCCTACAACTTCCTCGGCCTGCGTCAGCCGGGCTATTTCGGGGCCTACGCCCTGACCCGCCCGGACAAGGTCGATGAGGTGATCTCGCTTTTCGATAAGCATATCGAGCGGGCCAAGGCCGGGCTGGTGCCCGAAGACGAATTCGAGCGGGCCAAGAAGATGGCCGTCACCGTCGAGCTGCTCGGACGCCAGACCAACCGATCGCTGGCGATGAACGCCGCTCTGGATGAGCTCTACGGGCGCGGCTACGACTTCTCCGACAGCTTCCCGGAACGCGTTCAGGCGGTGACCCGCGAGGACGTCCTGCGCGTCGCCCGGCGCTATCTGACCCATCGGGTGTTGGCGGTGGTGCGTTCGCAGCAGAAGGCGGCTTCGGAAGCCGGGGCGAAATAGCGGCCTGCAAAAACGCCAAGGCGTTACCTCAGACGGTCGAGCCGGGCGCTGACATCCTGTTTCCCGAATCGGGACGCCCAAGTTAGTCCTGAAGTTTGTAGACCTGCCGCTGTTCGTCGTCCATCGGGAGCAGAAGGCGACGGCGCTGGGGAGCGTTCGGCGACGTGCAGATCATCTCATACGTGGTCTGTGCCAGTTCGGCGACGCGGCTGGCGCTGATGGGTATGCCGGCTTCCCGGAGGCGGCGTTGCAACGCACATGGTCTCTCTTGGCCATACGGCCAATAAACGGCTCCACGTCGTCTTCTCCGTGCTCAAAAAACGGAAGCCCTATACGCCTATCATTAACTGATCGGAGGTCGTTCATTGTTTCATGCTCCGGGAGGTAAGAAACCTTCGCCTTCCAGGCGGAATTGATTCAGTCGGTTTTGTGTGGTAGTTTGTCGGTCGTCTTGAGGAGATGAGACGATGCCAGAGTACCGCAAGGGTGCGCACACGGTATACGACATCAAGTACCACTTGGTATGGGTGACGAAGTATTGCTATCAGGTGCTGCGAGGTGAGATCGCCGAACGCGCCGGGACGTGATCCCTGAGGTGTGCATGAGTCGCGAAGTGGTGATCTTGAAGGGGCACGTCAGCCGGGACCACGTGCATCTGCTGGTGTCTGCTCCGCCGAACCTGTCGGCGTCGAAGCTGGCTCAGTACATCAAGGGGAAGTCGTCTTGCCGGTTGCAGCAGGAATATCCGTCGTTGCCGAAGCGGTATTGGGGCCAGCACCTGTGGGCGCGGGGCTACTTCTGTGCATCGTCGGGCACGGTGACGGATGAGATGATTAAGGCTTATATTGAGCACCAGGCGTTACCTCCGGACGACGGATTCAGCGTCGCCGACGAGGCATCGCTTTAGCTGGCTTCCAGCCGCCGGCGAAACCTGCCGGCTTGCAGCCGACAGTCGTTCATTTGCCGAACATCGGGGTTGCCTTCTTACCGCTCGTCTTTCCAAGCGAGTGTCCGCGCCATAGAAAACACACTCGCCCTCTCTCCGCGCACCCCAATTGGGTGCGCTAACGGGAAGCAGGTGAAATGGCAACCGATGAGGCGTTTTATTGGCAAGAGGGCGCACTCGACAAACAGTACCCCGCCGGATGAGCGGGGAAACTTCCGCTTCTTTCTCCCGACCACGTCAATCAAACGCGCACCCATTTTGGGTGCGCGGATGCACCGGCTGGCTGAGCGGATGAAGCAAGGGGGCGGGCACAAGACGCGCGTTAGCCCTGGTGGGCGAGCTTGCGGAGCCGTTGAGGGGATGAGCTGTAAATCGGGCAGTCGCCTGTTTCCCGAATCGGGACGCCCAAGTCAGTACCGGAGTTCGTAGGCCTGCCGCTGTTTGTCGTCCATCGGGAGCAGAAGGCGATGGCGTTGGGGGGCATTCGGCAACGTGCATCTCATCTCATACGTGGTCTGCATTGGTTCGGCGACGCGGCTGGGGCTGATGGGGACGCCGGCTTCCCCGAGGCGGCGTTCCAACTCTTTCCCAAGCGAGTGCCCCGCGCTATAGAAAACACACTCGCCCTCTCTCCGCGCACCCCAATTGGGGGCAAGCATGGCCCCTTGGAGCCCGACAAGTCAACATCACGCTCAACGCAACGCCTCTCTTCGGAGCGCCGCTGCAACACAAGCGTCGCCTCACCATCCCGCTCCCGCGTGCCGTTCGCGCACCCATTTTGGGTGAGCGGAAGGCCTGCTTCTGTACCGGCAAGCCCGGAAGGCGTTTCCAGATTGTCCGACCTGTGCCAAGCACCGAGATTCGGCGCCCAGATTCCTCAAAATTCCGATGCCAGAAGCCAGCAACTACCCCCTGTCCACCGCCAGATTGACCGTCATCTTTTCTGATCCATACCGACCGTTCGCCGGCCAGTATACTGTTCACCGCGCTCGTCATGTGTCTTTCCCGCGCCGCAGCGAAGATGGCCGCACTCGGACAGATCCATCCGCCAATCGCCCCAACCTCGCGCACCCATTGGGGGGGGGCAAGTGTGGCCCCGGAGCGCCTGGAGTCCATTCCGCGTTCAGTGTTCCGAGTTTTTCTATTCGAGGCGCCGCCTCCGCCTTGCGGAAGCCCTAGTGCCCCGTCACGGCTAAAGTTTCGTAGGCATCATGACGATATATCTTCATGG
>CAZBCO010000150.1:0-10111 GCA_964490295.1 uncultured Planctomycetota bacterium | reverse complement strand
TCCGGCGCCAGCGGCGGGTCATCCGTCTGTTGCAGGCGATGCAGCGATACCCCGTTGCCATCGACTGGGACGGCATCGTCGAGGCCCAGGTCACGTGCTTGAGCCACGGGATCGGCGGGGTGGGCATCCCCGACCTGATCATCGCCCAGAACGCGATGCAGAACAAGCTGCATCTGTTCACCAGCGACAAGCACTTCGCCCGTCTGGCCCGGCACCTGCCGCTGTCGGTGTATTAAGGCTGTGTGATGGGAGACGAGGCCCGGGGGCGCTTGACTCAGGCGGGCGGATCGTAGTTGAGGATCAGCAGCTCGCGGCCGTCGACTTTCTGTTCCTTCTTCCCAGCGGCCTTGTCGTCCTTGGTCATCGCATAGCGGCCGCAGTATTTCCATTGCAGCGGCTCGAATCGCCAGCCGGCGTATAGCTCGCGGGCTTCGGGGCAGTCGTCATAGGAGACCATCACTCTGGCCTTGGTCTTGCGCAGGGCGGCCGCCAGCTTCGCGTGGCAGGCGGTGTCGAACGATTTGTCATAGAGCTTGTCGGTGGCGTGGCCGTTGCTCTCGCGCACGTAGGGCGGGTCGGCGTAGATGAAGGTCTTGGCGGTGGAGCCGCGCAGGCATTCGGCATAGCTCTGGCAAGTGATCTCGACGCCCTGCAACTTGGCGGAGACTTTGGCGAGATGGGCCAACTTTTTGTCGAGGTTGCTCCAGCCGCTCGGATTGCTGAAATAGAGCCGCGAGGTACGCGTCGGGTCGAACACCACGCGCCCGCCCCACACCGTGCGGTTCAGATAATAGTATTGCATCGCGCGGTCCAGCAGGTGGTCGTCGCCGGACGCCTCCATCAGGTCGCGCCGTTCAAACGCCCAGTAGTCGAACCGCTCCTTCGAGCCGGGCACGGCCTCGCGGCGGCAGCGCTCGGCGAACGCCTCGAACCGGTCGCGCAGCGTCACCCACAGGGCGTAAAGCCCCGGATGCAGGTCGTTCAGCCAGTTCTTCCGGGCGAGCGGCTTGTGGAAGAAGAGGGCCGCGCCGCCCGCGAAAATCTCGCGGTATTCCTCGTGCTCCGGGAAATACGGCGCCAGCAGCTTGGCGACGCGGGTCTTGCCGCCGGGATAACGCAGCGGCGACCGCAGCGGCAGATTGGGGTCGAACGATGACATCGGCATCCGCTTCCTCAAAATAAGAGCGACGCCGGATTATAAGCCCGGCGGCGTGCCTGTCAATCGGAGCACCGCCGGGCCGGGAATCGCACGGAGATTCCGGGTCAGCGGGATTCGAGCAATTCGTCGGGCTTGGCGGCGGTGGGGTCGGCCAGCCGGAAGTAGATTTCTTCGCTGTCCGGATCGGGGAACTCGGTGAGCCGCAGCCGCAGGTCCGGCTCCTCGGACGTGGCCCGTCCGGGGCTCCAGCCGTGAATCAGGGCGGCCAGGCCATCGGGGCGAACCTCGGAATCGGCGACCGGCTCCTCGATGGATTTCGGATCGAGCGTGATGTCGCGCAGCACCATCTCGGCGGGCAGCCGGTTCGCTTGGCGCGACAGGCCGAAGACCAGCGGCCCGCGCATCAGCGCCGCCCGGCCGGCCTGCATCTCACGTCCGGCGACGAACCGCCAGCGCATCGGCATCTGCACCTCCACGCGGTCGCCCGCCCGCCATTCGCGGTCCAGGGTCGCCTCGGCGGGGCGGCCGTTGAGGAGCACCTGCGGGGCCTCGCACCATCGCGGCATCCGGAGCGTCAGGCGGAACCGCGCGGGCCGCGAGGGCGACACCACAAGCTCCACCCGTCCGTCCGAGGGATAGCGCGTGGTCTGCTTCAGCGCGACGCGCAGGTCGTCCGCCAGGCGGATGTCCGCCTCGGATTCGGTATACAGGTTCACGGCAATGCCGCCTTGGAAGCGGGAGTAGACGAATTGCGGCATACGGGACAGCGCGCGGCGGTAGTTCCCCGGGCAGCAGAAGATGTCGTGGTCGTAGTAGGTGCGCGGGCCGCTCGCCGGGGTGAAGTAGCGCAGCTTGCGCCCGGCAGGCTCCTGGGCGGCGAAGAGGTGGTT
Source organism: uncultured Planctomycetota bacterium (assembly GCA_964490295.1). Classification (GTDB taxonomy): domain Bacteria; phylum Planctomycetota; class PUPC01; order PUPC01; family PUPC01; genus CAZBCO01. Next base: position 8,062 of record CAZBCO010000150.1, on the reverse strand, counting down.
GTAGATCACGCGCTCCATCAGGTCGCCGTAACGCAGGTCGCCGTCGGTGTGGGTCAGCTCGTCGAAGAACATCAGGCTGAAGGCCGAGGCACAGGTCTCGCCGAGGCCGCTGCCGCAATCCTGGTCTTCGGACCAGCCCTCGTGCCGCCCGATCCCGCCGGTGATGACCATCCCGGAGCGCTGCGGGCGCACCAGGGCGGCGTAGACGCGGCGCGTCATCCGCAGGTAGCGTTCGTCCGGCTCGACGCCGTGCAGCTTCATCTGGCTCACCATCCGCTCCATGTTGCGGTAAACGTGCCAGATGAGGCGCTTCTCCCCGCTGGTCGCCGCCGAGGTGCCGTCGTCGATGACGCCTTGATGCTGGCTCTGCTTCGCCTTGCGGTTCGTGGCGACCTTGTGCCAGCCGGCCTGGAACAACGGGTCGTCAACCCAGTCGTGAAGGCTCTCCACGTTGGAGGTCCGCGCGGGGCCTATCTCCGTGTGGCGCGCGATGGACAAGAACTCCTTATCGCGGGTCACCGCGTACATCGTCCACGCCGCATCGGTAAAGCCGATGCCCGAGAAGCTCTTGCCGCCGGCCTCGCGGCAGGCGCGATGGGCGGCGACGAGGCAGCGGATCAACCGAGCCGCGGCCGTTCGCGAGCGCTCGCTGTCGAAGTAGAGGGCATCGTTGGCCAGGGCGAGGGCGATGTTCGATGCGTCCTCAAACGCGAAATCGGTCGCCACTTGCCGGTCCCCCGGCTCCGCCACGAACTGGCCGATATAGCCGCTGGGGTCCTGCGTGGCCAGAAGCGCCTCGAGGAGTCGCTCCTTCAGGGCGACGATCTCGGCGTCCCCGGAATAGGCCGCGAAGAAGACCAGCGCGTCCAGCGTCTCGCCGGTGCCGATGAACAGCATCCGCTTTTTCTTGAATTCCTTGAGCGCTTCGGGCGACCAGGGGAACGGCACCCGTTGCTGGAACGGCTTGAGGAAATCGCCGTCCAGATTCAGGGCCAGCAGATTCTTACGCAGAGTCAAGTCCATGCGCCGCCCGATCTCGCCGCCCACACGAATCTCGCCCGGCCTCAGCGTATGCCGCAAGCCGTGCCACGGCTGAACCGGCGTCGCGTCCTGTGCATTCACGATGTGCGTCTCCTTTTTTGAATTCGGCTCGTTTTCCGGCGGACGTTCGCATCCCACCGTAAGCCCCAAAGCAATAATTGCCACCAGAGGTGCCCAACCGGACCGCCCGGCTCCACCGCTTCGAACTTGCCTCATCCTCATCTCCTCAAGGGCCTGCATGCCGAATTGTACACCGATCCATCCTCCGGTCAAGCCTCGCCAAGATTGATAATCACTTGCAAAGACTATATCCATTCGCTAACATACTGTGGTGATATCAAAAACCTGCTTCCTTATTGAAGCAATCCGTGGGACGGGACGCGGCAATGCCCAATCTACCCGATTATAATAAACCTCCAGTGGTCGAAGTGGCCATATCGATGCAATTTGCGCCAATGAGGGATTTCACGGTCGCGCATGTGGGATCGTATTGGGATGCGATTCGTGAACGCTTTGCAAGCGTGCAAGAGCATGCTCCGATCGCTCACATGACCGAAGTTGATGATATGCGGCCAATCACGGGATCCCGAATTGATATTTGTAATCAGCCCGATTGGCCTCGGACTTGGTTTAATGATCTCGTCACTGGCAGGGTTATCCAGTTGCAGCGCGACCGGTTTGTGTACAACTGGCGTAAGAGGGGTCCTGAAGACGAGTATCCACGCTTTCCCATCGTTCGAGATGAGTTCATAGAGCATTGGGATGGCTTCTGTAAGTTTTTGAGCAAGAACCGGTTGCCGCCGCCGGTTATTGATCAGTGCGAATTGACTTACGTCAATTTAATTTGCCAAGGCAAGGGGGGCTCGAACGTCCCTGATTTGAGGACGGATTTCACAGCATTTCGATGGGAACCGCGAGAAGGCTTCTTGCCGGACCCAGAGCGGATGAGTTGGCAGATGACATTCAGAATGCCTGACAATCAGGGGCGGCTTCACATTCAGGCGGTTCCGGTGTTTGTCCCGCCGGAAAATAAATTGGCGACGCGCCTCTCTCTGACGGTACGTGGCATGCCGCAAGGCGAGTGGGAGCCACCCGTTATGCTTAAATGGTTTGAAACGGCGCGCCAATGGATCGTCTTGGGGTTTGTCGACGTGGTTAGCAGCGAGGCGGACGAGCTTTGGGAGCGCGAAAAATGACGCCGATGTTGGATTCTCAAGCGGGCCAAGCAACCTTGCCCATTCCGGCGATGGATGATTGGGAAACTCAGAGCATCGCCGTGGATAAAGACGGCTACGAGTGCAAAGCCGTTGTTCGCCGTCAAGCGGCTCAGGATATTTTCACGGTCAGTGGTATTGGGATGGATGCCTGGGTCGGGCCGACTCTGGCGCGGCTTGATCGTGTAGCTGGACTGGCCGATAACTGGGACGGTGAGGGTTCCTCCGCTACCGATCCGGCTTTGGTACAGGTCGCCATTCGGTTTCTCGACCGCGTACGGAATGTCTTCACCGCGCCCTTGCCGGCTCCGGATGTGTGTCCTATTCCGGGAGGGGGATTTCAGCTTGAATGGGACTGCGGACATCGATGCTTGGAGCTGGAGTTCATCGATAGAGATACTTTGGGATTTCTGAGCTCTGAGGTGTATCCCAACAACGATGAGGTCATTACCTCCGGAGAATACCCGGCTCGGGTCTTTCGCAAGACACTGGAACTGCTCAGTTGGCTGGTAAGCGCCTAGAAGACAAGCATGGCGGATGCAGTGAAAGAGGAATTCGCTATGAATATCCCGGACAGTGACCTGCTCTTTCGTGGCGTTCATCCGACCCAGATTAAGTCAGATGGCAGCACCGTATCTTCAGGGGCCTTTTTCAGCCGCAAGAACCGCAATCCATCGCTTGATTGGTCCCGGTTCTCCACGCCGCATGAGACCTTCGCGAGGCGGCGCGCCCAAGCGGATTGCGCCGGGGTGGCTCAGATTACAGCGCAGGCGGTGCGACAGCTTGATGCTTCGGTACGATGGGCCCCAATCCCTGGCAATCGGGCGCACACACTGATTGTGCGTAACCTAATTCTGTCTGATGCGGAGTGGAAACGGACGTGCAAGCGGCTGGCCCGCCAGTGTACCTGGGCCATTGCTCCCGCTGAGGCTTGGCCGCAGACATAAGCCATGATCTGCCTACGGCGACAGCACCAGACGGATGCCGTGCTTGCGGTTGAGCTTGCTGCCGTGCTTGCCGTATTCGGCGTCGGAGTAGGCCCAGTCGCATCGCATGAATTTCTCGTCGGCTATGACCCACGCGGCGCCGCGCCACTTGCCGTAGGTCTCGCCGGTGCTGTCGGTGGCGCAGGCCTCCCAGACGTTGCCGCCCACGCCGTGCAGGCCCCAGGGGTTGGCGGGAAGGTCGTCCACCGGGGCGGTGACGGCGTGTCCGTCGTCATAGCCGGGGAGGCCCTTGAACTTCAACACGCGCTCCGCAGTCTGGTCGAGGTAGTTGCCCGCCTGCCCGCTCTTGGGGGGCCATTCGTTGCCCCAGGGATACACCCGGCCGTCGCCGCACTGCGCGAAGACCTGCCACTCATCCACGCTCGGCAGCCGATAGCGCCTCCCGCCGAGGCTTGCCTTCTCCTGCTCGGTCAGCCATTTCGCGTAGGCTTTTCCCGTGTGAAAATTGACGTAGACCGCCGGCTGGCGGTCGCCGTTCACGCTGTGGCCGCGAAAGCTCTTGGAGTCGTGCTCCGGGAGCATCTTGCGGTACTCGCCGTTGGTCACCTCGTATTTTCCCACCCACAGCTTCAGAGCGTCAATCCAGACGAACTCCATCCCCGTGGTGGGCGAGGTCCAGTTCTGCCCCGGACGCGGCCCGTCGTCGGACTGGCCACACGGGCAGCCCGCACAGCCCGACAGCCACAACGCGGCGAGCGCTCCCGCCATAACGCACACGCCTGAAATGCCCGCCAAACGTCTTCCCTGCGTCCTCATGCCAGCCTCCTTTGCCTGTGCCAAACCATCACCATGACCACCCGTCGCATTATACGCCGTACGGTGTGCGGATCAAATGCCGTTGCAAGGCAGGCTGCGCTGCGCTATGGTAACGGGCACGACCGCCACTTTGGAGGATATAAGACGATGAAGCCCGCAGAGAAGAAGGCCCTGGTCCGAAAACTGGTCGCCCAAGAGAAGCGCGCCGCCTCACGCCTCGCCGGCGAAATCTGGGAGCTGGCCGAGCCGCCGTTCCGCGAGATCGAATCCTGCAAGCTGCTCGCCGACTATCTGGCGGGGCAGGGGTTCCGCGTCACTTGGCCGTTTAAGATGGTGCCGACCGCATTCAAGGCGGTGCGGGGCCGGGGCAAGCCGGTGGTCGGTATTCTGGGCGAGTACGACGCCCTGCCGGATTGCGGCGCGGAGCCGGGGACCTATGGCCACGCCTGCGGGCACAACCTGCTGGGCGTCGGGGCCGCGGTGGGCGCGGTCGCCGCGGCCCGCATGCTGGAGCAGGCGAAGCGGCCGGGGCAGGTGGTCTATTGGGGCTGCCCGGCGGAAGAGGCTCTGGCGGGCAAGGCCTACATGGCCCGCGACGGCGGGTTCCGAGGGCTGGACGCCTGCCTTTTCTGGCACCCCGGCGGCGAATCGCGGGTCGGAGCCGCCGGCGGCACCGCGCTCGATTCCATCGTCTTTGAGTTCACCGGCCGCACCGCGCACGGGGCCTATGCCGCCCACGGCCGCAGCGCGCTGGACGCCGCGGTGCTGATGGACGTCGCCGTCAATTACCTCCGCGAGCACCTGCCCGAAAACGTCCGCATCCACGGCGTCATCCCCGACGGCGGAGCCGCTCCGAACGTGGTTCCCGCCCACGCGAAAATCTGGTACTACGTGCGCGGCAAGGACCGGGGGCAGGTCGATGACGTGGTGCGTCGGGTCAAGCGATGCGCGGCGGGCGCCGCCACCGCGACCGAGACGCACTTCGCCACCACCACCCTCACCGCGATATACAACCGCCTGCCCAACCGGGCGATGGCCGAGCTGGTCCGCGACAATCTGGTGTTGATGGGCGCCCCGTCGGTCAGCGCCTCCGACCGCGACCGCGTCAAGGCCTTGGGCAAGAAACCGGAGTTCGCCACCAAGATCAACCCCAACATCGGGAGCCAGCCGGGCCGCGCCTCCAGCGACGAAGACACCGTCTCGTGGCTCACTCCGTTGGGCGGCTGCACCACCGCCTGCGTGGCCCTGGGCACGCCCGGCCACCACCGCGACTACACCGCCCAGTCCAACCTGCCCTTCGCCCACAAAGGCATGCTCAAGGCTGCCGAGGTGCTCGCCGCCACCGCCTGGGACCTGTGTACCGAGCCCAAGGTCTTGAAGAAGGTCGTAAACGAATTCAAGGCGGGCACCAAAGGCTTCAAGTTCGCCCCGCTCCTCCCCAAGACCCAACGCCCGCCGATTCAGGGCGTGTGACGCGCAGGGTGGCGTGGGCCTTGACGTGGTCGCTGCGTACGCGGTAAACTGCGGCGGGGTGAGCGGATCAATAATGAGGACGCAGAGATGACTCGACTGACGGCAACACCGACAAGTCGGCTTGGTGTTCGCCTCGATGACACGTCGGGGACTAAAATCGAGCTGGAAGCCCTGAACCGTCAGGCCGAGGCGCGCTGGGCGGATAAGTTGTGCGTCGATGAATCACTGACGCGCGCGCTGGTCAGCTTTCAGGCGAACAAGAGCCGAGCGATTTATCGTTGGTTCAAGTACAAAGAGGCGTTCTCGGTCGGCCTGATGGAGAACCTCTTCAGCCGCTACGGTATCAATCAAGGCGTAGTCCTCGACCCGTTTGCCGGGAGTGGCACGGCGTTGTTCGCAGCCGGGGGATTGGGGCTGAAGTCTGAAGGCATTGAGCTGCTGCCGATCGGTCAGATCGTGATTGCAACCAAGCAACTGATTGATTGGGAACTTCAGGATGGCGATATCGAACGGCTGGTTTATTGGCGCGACCACAGCCCGTGGAAGACATGCCGGACGGGCCAGCCGATCAATCAACTGCGGATCACTCAAGGAGCCTATCCGGCAGAGACGCTGGAAGCACTGGGACAATTTTTGCAGGCCATAGAGGACGAGGCCTCCACGGTTCGGGCCGTGCTTCGGTTTGCCTTGCTGTGCATTCTGGAGAGCATCAGTTTTACGAGAAAAGACGGGCAGTATCTGCGCTGGGATTACCGTTCGGGGCGGCGGCAGGGCAAGCGGGTTTTCAACAAGGGAGTTATTCTGAGCTTTGACCAGGCGATCACCCAGAAGCTCCACGAGATCGTGATCGACCTGATGAATGCTGATGTGCCCGATGATCTGTTCTCCGGCACACGGCCCAAGGCTGAAATCACGCTGCATCGCGGCTCGTGTCTCAATATCCTGCCGCAACTCCAGGGCGAACTCTATGACGCCCTGATCACCTCACCGCCCTACTGCAACCGCTATGACTATACCCGCACCTACGCTCTGGAGCTGGCGATGCTGGGAGTCGATGAGGCCGGATTGTCCGAGTTACGGCAGGAGATGTTGAGCTGCACGGTCGAAAACCGGGCGAAAGACCTGCTGGCGTTCAATCCGAAATGGGAGGCCGCCGTCGCGGTCGCCGACCAGAATCCCCTGTTACAGGGTGTCCTCGCCTATCTGGATGCCCAGCGCCAGGAGGGGCTGCTTAACAACAACGGCATCCCCCGCATGGTGCGCGGCTATTTCTATGAGATGGCCTGTGTCATCCTCGAATCCGCTCGTGTGCTCAAGTCGGGGGCACCGCTGGTGATGGTGAACGACAACGTGCGCTACGCAGGTGCCAGCATTGCGGTGGATATCATCTTGTCCGAGCTCGCGGAGGGCTTGGGCTTCCGTGCCGAGCGGATTCTGGTCTTGCCCAACGGTAAGGGCAACAGCAGCCAGCAGATGGGTGCTCACGGTCGGGATGCTCTGCGTAAGTGCGTGTACCTATGGCGTAAGGAATAGCGAGTGCCCAAACCCTACCTTGAGCATCTGAAATCCAGCCAAGGCCTGCAAACGACCTATGAAGCGGTGCGAGCGGGTTTTGTCGCTCTCGCGCTGGAGAAGAATCGCCGAGCCACGCCCCATGTGGCGATGGCCCGTGCCTTGAGAACCGCAGCCGGCAAGGCCCGTTCTGCCGGCGACCTGCCGAACGTACCCGATATTCAACCCGCCCTGTTGACCGCTGCCGGGCTGTCCGACAAGGCTATCAAACATCTGCAGGATTCCGATAAGCAAGAGGCTGTCGGCCTGCTGATCAAGAATTTTCTGGAACCGGCGGGAGAGCATTTCGTCGAAGAACTGGTGTTTCGTTTTCTACTGACACGCGGGGACGCCCTCGGCGGCTCAATGCGCAACGTCGCGGGCGTCATCGCTGAAAGAAGGCTCGCTCGCGCCATCATCGCCTACGTGAGATTGTCAGGCAACCAATGCTTCGGAAGGTACCGCGATGCGAGAGTCTGGGCGGAACTACCGAAAGACGATGCCGACGTTGAACTCTCGTTACGAGGCCTTGCCTGGAATTGCGGAGCCGGTCAACGGACACTCCTTCACAACATCAAGGTTCCTTTGTCGGGGACCAATGTGGACCTGGTTCTTTTCGATGGTTCGGCGGAAAACATCACGCATGAAATGCTCGCGTCGCCGGAAGCATATATCGCCCTCGGTGAATTGAAGGGCGGCATCGACCCCGCGGGGGCGGATGAACACTGGAAAACGGCCAAGACCGCCTTGGATCGGATTCACGAAGCCTTCTCGGCTCATGAATGTGATCCGCACACGTTCTTCGTCGGAGCCGCGATTGTACCCAAGATGGCTCGGGAGATATGGCAGATGCTCGAAGCAGGCCGCTTGGAAAACGCCGCCAACCTCACCGCCGACAACCAAGTGAGCTCCATCGCCCAATGGCTCTGCTCGCTTTGAAGGCGGAGAAGGCAACCACTATGGCCCATCGGAACCGTCCTTTTGTCGGCCCTTCAACCTTGCATGATCTGGATGGCTTGA
>CAZBCO010000149.1:0-7068 GCA_964490295.1 uncultured Planctomycetota bacterium | reverse complement strand
CTGTTCAAGGTATTCGATCATCGGGCGTTGGCCGAGGTAGCCGAGCAGCCATTCGGGGCGCCCGAAGAAGTCGCAGGGGAAGACCTCGCCGCCTCGCTCAATGAGCAGGTAGTCGCTGCACCGCCCCTGATAAACGCACATCGTCGGCTCGACGTTGAGGTAGTAGGCGAGGGTGCTGTCGATGTTGCGTTCCGAGACGCGCCCGACGCCGCTGCGCCACCACTCCTCGAACACGGCGACAAGAAAGTCGCCAAACTCCTCGGCGGTGATGCTCTCCGGCGTGAGCGTCCCGTCGTCGCGCACCTCGCGGCAGGGGATGAACTGGAGGTTGTCGAATTGGCGTTCGGTGTACCAGCGGTAAAGCTCGGCACCGCGCCGGACGTTGGAACGGCTGACGACGCAGAGGATGTTGAACTCGACGCCGAACTGGCGGAAGAGCTGGGCGGTGCGCATCACGGCGTTGAACGACTTGCCGCGCATCGCCTCGTGGATGTCGCGGGGGCCGTCGAGCGAGAGGCCGACGAGGAACTTGTACTCGGCCAGGAACTTGGCCCAGTCGCGGTCGATGACCATCCCGTTGGTCTGGAGCGCATTGCCGACAATCTGGCCGCGCGCGCCGTATTGCATCTGGAGGGCGACGGCCCGCTGAAAGAAGTCGAGGCCCGCGAGGGTCGGCTCGCCGCCTTGCCAGCAGAAGATGGTCTGGGGCATGCGGTATTCGATAAGTTCCTTGACCATCGCGTCAAGGAGGGCGTCGCTCATCCGGTCGCCGGAGCGGCGGGCGGCGTCGAGCGAACCCGTCAGCACATCGTCGGTGCCGTAGTAAAAGCAGTATTTGCAGCGCAGGTTGCAGCGGTCCCCCACGGGCTTGATCAGGAGTTGAAATGGGCGCGCGGGGTGGCGGGGTGCCGGGTTCAAAGTCAACGTCTCAATTCCAGAGTGGTCGTTCGCTTTACGAGAGCCATAACCATTTCGCCGAGCCGTGCGCTTCGTCCGGGCTTATCGGGGCCGTTCATGCTTGCTCGCCGGCGACCTCCACGGTGTCGGCCAGGTGCCTGAGGCGTCCGATCAGGTTGCGCTCGATGAGCGCGGCGATGTGCATGGCTTCGTCGTCCTGCGATTCGGTAATCACCTGGGTGTGGCCGCGCATAAAGGCGATCAGCTTGCCGTCGGTCAGGGGGGCCTTGACGCGTACCTCGGCGAAGCGGTCGGCCATGTGCGAGGCGACGTGGTCGCAGAGGTCTTTCAGGCCGTCGCCACGGGCGGCGGAGACCAGCACGTGTTCCGGGTGTTGGTCTCGCAAGACGACCAGGTCGCCGGGGTCCGGGACGGCATCCACCTTGTTGAGCACGGTCAGCGTGGGCTTGTCGGAGCATCCCAGCTCGGCGAGCACCGCGTTGACGCTCTGCATCTGTTCTTCGCAGTGGGGGTGGCTCGCGTCGGCCACGTGCAGCAGCAGGTCGGCCTGGAGGGCCTCTTCAAGGGTGGCGTGGAACGAGGCGACCAGGTGGTGCGGGAGGCGGCGGATGAACCCCACCGTGTCGCTCAGGACCGCGTGGCGATGCTTCTCGACCTCCCAATGCACCGACCGCGTATCGAGCGTGGCAAAGAGCTGGTTGGCGACGTATTCGGACGCCCCGGTGAGGGCGTTCAGCAGCGTGGACTTGCCGGCGTTGGTGTAGCCGACCAGGCTGACGGTGTAGGCCGTGCGTCCGGCGACCTCGCGCTCTTTACGCTTCTGAATCTGAGCGAGTTGGGCCTGCAAGTGGCTGATGCGCTTTCGGACCAGGCGGCGGTCGGTCTCGAGCTGCGTTTCGCCGGGGCCGCGCGTGCCGATGGCGCCTTCCGGGCGCTCGAAGTGCGACCACATCCCGACGAGGCGCGGCAGCATATACTCCAACTGGGCCAGCTCGACTTGCAGCTTGGCCTGATTGGTGCGGGCGTGATGGGCGAAAATATCGAGGATCAACTCGCTGCGGTCCACCACTTTGGTGTCCACCGCGCGTTCCAAGTTGCGAACCTGGGACGGGGAAAGGTCGTGGTCACAGATGACCAGGTTCGCGTCGTGGGCCGCGACCTCACAGCGGATTTCCTCGACCTTCCCGGAGCCGACATAGCTGGCGGCGTTGAAGTGCGCGGCCCGCTGGGTGAGGCCGCCCACCACCTGGGCGCCGGCCGTCTTCGCCAGGCCGCTGAGCTCTTCGAGCGGGTTGGCCTTGTCGAAAGGGGAGTCGGGCAGGATCAAGCCCACCAGCACGGCGCGCTCACGAGGTCGGGCCGTGGTCGTTCGGGATTCGTCTCTCATGTCCTTGATTATAAAGCGCCTCTTGGGCCATGTCAAAACACATGCCGTACCGGGAGGCTAAGTTATGGGCGCACGGCAACCCGCGACGGCTTGGGGCAGGGCGGTCAGCCGAGGCTGCTATGGCAAACGCCCGCCGCTGTCCGGCCCTGCCCGACAGATGCGTCGGCGGTTTCCGTGCCGCTTTATTCCTGGGTATCGGGGGCCGCCGGAGCGGGTTCAGGCTCGGCGGGCGCCGCGGGCGGCGCCGGCTCGGTCAGCCGCTGCACCGAGTCCTTCATCACCCGGCCCGTCTTGAACTTAACCGAGGCTCTGGCCGGGACATCGACGCTCTCTTTGGTGCGTGGATTGCGGGCCTTGTGAGCCTCGCGGACGCGCGTCTCAAACACCCCGAAGTCCCGCAGCTCAATGCGGTTCCCCCTGGCAAGCTCCTCGATGATCTGGCCGAGGACGCTTTCCAGCGCGTCCTGGGCGACCGTGTGATGGAGCTTGCACTTCTCGGCGACGCCAGAAACCAAGTCACGCTTGGTTACTGTTCCCATAAAGACACCCTCCTAAAAAAATGAGCCTTGCCAAGAGAGGTGCCAATCACGATGTGTGCTCAAGTCCAAGCCAACACTGTAATTATAACACCCGTTTTTCCCCGCGTCAAATTGAACCGGCGATATAATTTCGGGAGGGCAAATGGAGCCACGAGGCGAGAATGGCTTGATGGGGCTGATCTTATGCACAGGAAAAGCGGCGACAGCCATCAAGGGCCGTTGGGTTGTTCATCGTAGATCGCCTGTTGGGTTCAAATAAAAAGCAGCGGGTAACGTTTCCGTTACCCGCTGCTTTATTTTGCTTCGTGTCGGCAGTTTACCACGCGGCCTGTTGGGGCTTTGTGTTAGCTGCTTGCTTTGGTGTCGTCTTCCGCCTCGGCTTCCGGCTGTTCCGCAGGGGCTTCGCCTTCGGCTGGGGCCTCGACCTCGGCCTCGGTTTGAGCCTCAGCTTCGGCGTCTGCCTTGGCCTTGGTGGCCGCGGCCTCGTCGGCCTCTTGCTGCTGCCGCCGCTCGTTGAGCTTGGCAAAGGTGGAGGCGTCGAGGATCGACCCGGTGAGCACCGAGTGACCGAGCGGGGCCGGCTGCGAGCTTTTAGGCTCCGGCCGTTCTTTCGGTTCGGGCGGCGAAGCGGGCAGCTCCTCCTGGGAGGGGTCGTAGATGGCTGCGTTCTCGCGCATGCTCAGGCCGATCTTCCGGTCTTCGGTATCGACGCGGATGATCTTGACCTCGACCTGCTGGCCGGGCTTGACCACGTCTTCCGGTGTGGCGACCTTTTCGTCGCTCAGCTCGGAGATGTGCAACAAGCCTTCCAGCTCTTCCTCCAGCTCGACAAACACGCCGAAGTTGGTCACCTTGGTGACCACGCCCTTGGCTTTGTCGCCGGGCTTGTACTTGGAGGGGATGCGGTCCAGCCACGGGTCGGCGGTGAGCTGCTTCATGCCCAGGGCGACACGCTTCTTGTCCTGGTCGACGGAGAGCACGATGCTTTCGACCTTTTCGCCCTTGCGCAGGGCCTCGGAGGGGTGGTTGACCTTCTTGGTCCAGGAGATGTCCGAGACGTGCAGCAGGCCGTCGATGCCTTCTTCGATCTCGATGAAGGCCCCGTAGTTGGTCATGTTGCGAACCCGTCCGGAGATGACGGTCCCGATCGGATAGCGCTCCTCGACCAGCGTCCAGGGGTTGACCTCGGTCTGCTTCATGCCGAGCGAGATCTCTTCCTTGTCCTTGTTGATGCCCAGCACGACGACATCGACCATATCGCCGATGGCGACAACCTCGGAGGGATGCCCGACGCGGCGCGTCCAGGACATTTCGGAGATATGCACCAGGCCCTCGACGCCTTCTTCGAGTTTGACAAAGGCCCCGTAGGTCATCACGTTGACGACCTGGCCGCGGACCTTGCTGCCGACGGGGTACTTCTCTTCGATGTTCTGCCACGGGCTGGGTTCCTTCTGCTTGATACCCAGCGAGATGCGTTCGCGGTCCCGGTCGATGTTGAGGATCATCACCTCGATCTCGTCATCGATGGCGACCATTTCCGACGGATGGCTGATGCGGCCCCAGCTCATGTCGGTGATGTGCAGCAGGCCGTCGATGCCGCCCAGGTCCACAAAGGCGCCGAAATCGGTGATGTTCTTGACCACGCCCTTGCGCAGCTGCCCGACCTCGATCTCCTGCATCAGGGCGTCTTTCATCTTCTCGCGCTTGTCTTCGATGACGCGGCGGCGCGAGACCACGATGTTGCGGCGGTCGGTATCGATCTTGATGATCTTGCATTCGATATCCTGGCCGATCCAGCGGCCGATATCGCCGCTGCGACGGATGGAGACCTGCGACGCGGGCAGGAACACCGGCACGCCGATGTCCACCAGCAGGCCACCCTTGATCTTGCGGACCACGCGGCCGACGACGTTGTCGCCTTCCTGGTTCTTCTCGATCACCTGCTCCCAGCCACGGATGCGGTCGGCCTTGCGCTTGGACAGCGCCAGCATGCCGGCGTCGCCTTCCACGGCTTCGAGCAGTACTTCAATGGTGTCGCCCACGGCGGGCGGCTCACCGTCGAACTCGGTGACGTCGATGATTCCTTCCGACTTATAACCGATATCGACAATCACATCGCCGCCGTGTACATTGAGCACCCGGCCATTCACGATTCGGTTGACGCCGAAATCCTGCATGGACGATTCGTAAAGCTCTTGCTCGACGTTCTCGTCGTTGATATTCTCAAACGCCGCCTGAACTTCGAGTTCGATGCTTTCCTTGTCCCGATCCAGTTCCTTCGCTAACTGTTTTCCATCTAATGCCATAACAAACTATCCCAACCAGAAGAAAACGGGCCATCTCGCCTTGACCGGTGCCCCACAATGGGAACAACAACTGCGGTATGCGAGCGACGGCAACCATGCCGTCTGACGGGCGCACTCCGCCCGCGAAGACGCTATGGTACGCAAAAAACGCCGCCAGTCAAGCAAATTCGCTCCCCAGCGGGAGGGTATTCAGCGGCGGGGGCCGATTCGGGGGCCGCGCATCGTGATGCCGCGTTCTTCCATGCGCTCCCGCAGGGCGCTCCAATATTCGATGCGGCGGGCGCGGTCTTCCGGATTGGTGGTCTCGATGCGTTGTTTCATGCGCTCCGGGGTGGGGCCTCGGCGGCGGGTGGCGGTGCGTGGCTCGCCGGGTGGGGTGGGGGCGGAGTTAGGTTGTTCTGTTCGGCGGCGCGCGGCTCGTGCGGGCCGCGTGGTGGCTTCCGCCCGTCGGGCTTGCCAACGGCCGAAGCGTTCCTGCATCCGGTCGATTTGTTCGTCCAGAAACGCCTTGCGCTGTTCGCGGGGCAGGGCGAAGAAGGCGTCCATCGTCTTCTTCATTTCCTGCTCGCGCATCTCTCGTGCGAGGGGGCCGACGTTCTTCCGAAGTTGGCGGCGCTCCTCGTCGGTCAGAGGGTTTTGGCCGTCCTCTTCGCCGCGTGGCGGGCCGAACATCCGCCGCCCGCCACCGAGTTTCCGGCGGGCGAGGTCGAGGTATTCCATCTGCTGGTCCTTGTCCATCCGGGTAAAGGCGTCCGAGGCCATGAACTTTGCGATCTCCTGGGGTTCCATATCCACCGGGTCGGGGGCCGCCGGTGCCGACCGGGTCAGCAGATAGGCTCCGCCGGACGCGAGGGCCAGGGCTATCACGGCGGCGAGGATCAGGGGGAGGGGGTTGCGGGTCATGGCGGATTCCTATTCCAGATCGCCGACATGTCCGTCGGCGAAGAGATAATTCGCGGCACCGGGCGTGTTGGGGGTGCCGTGGAATGGTTCGTAGTCGTTCATCACCGGGGTCTTGGCTTCGCCCCAACGGCGGGACAAGAAGGTTTCGCTGACGCGGCGGCCGCTGAGCATGGTGTGGTATTCATAGCTGCTGCCCTCCGTGGCGAAGTAGGTGCGTTCATTATCCGCCGGGCAGCGAAAGACCTTGGGGTTTTCGGCATAGGGCAGCAGCACATCGCAGATGCGCGGGTCGTTGCCGGAATGGACGGAGGGCATTTGGGAGGCGGTGGGCATGAAGTCGTTGCTGTGATTCAGATAAATGCGCAGTGCCTGGCCGATGGATTTCAGGTTGGCCTGGCAGGCGGCGCGGCGGGCGGCAATCCGGGCCTGCGAGAGGGCGGGCAAGAGGAAGCCCGAAAGGATGCCGATGATCGCGATGACCACCAGCAGCTCGATGATGGTGAACGCTCGGCGGGTCATGGCTCGGTCTCGGTCGCCGGGGGCGTGGTTTCGCGCGAGCGATGCGCTCGAAGCTCGTCCGGGGTGACCCTCCCGTCGCCGTCGGCATCGGCTCGCTGGATCCGGTTCCAGGCCGGTCCGGGCATTTCGTCCTCGGTCAATTTGCCGTCGCGGTTTCTGTCGAGGTATTGGAACATCCTCTCGGGAGACGGCCTTCTGCGGCGTTCACGCGAGCCGAGGGGGCGGCGCATGCCGTGGCGTTGGCGCACCTTTTCCAGGTGCTGATTCCACTTCTGGAACTGTTCGTCGGTGAGGATTTGCCGCGTTTCCTGTTGAATCTTTTCATGCACCGCCGCCACGCGCCGGGCGGTGTCCTGGCGGATGGTCCGCAGCTCATCCATGTGCCCGGCCAGCACCAGCTTCATCTGCTCGGTCTGCTCTGCATCGAGAGCACAGAGCTTGGCCATGCGCCGGGCGAGATGCTCGGCGTCGAAGGACGGCGGGGCGGGGGGCGGGG
>CAZBCO010000148.1:0-13615 GCA_964490295.1 uncultured Planctomycetota bacterium | reverse complement strand
GGCCTCCTCGGTCATCCTGCCAGGCAGATGGTGCCCACGACGGGGCACATTATACCCCGGCGAGTTGGCAATTGCGAACAGGAATCTGAGAGGCGGCGGACGGCGTGGAATCAATCGGCCATCTCTGGCTTACACGATGGAAAACAGTGTCGCCGGGCAGGCCATGCCTTCGACACGGCAATATAGCATAATATACGATATGACATATCGTGCGGTTGGCGATGGGAGCGAAAAGCCCCGCTCCGGTTATGGACGTAGGGCAAACCGTGACAACGCAATCCAATAAAATACTATACCATGATCGTACTCACGTCGATTGTCCAAATCGCCCGATGATTTATGCTTAACCACAGTGGGCGTGGGATGTGCCACGCGGGGTCATCAGGTGGCTATGATGGGCGATGCGTCGAAAAAGCGTAGTTCGGTGCCGGAGAGGGTTCGCGGTATGCCTGCATCAGACACTCAGGACTTGACGCCGCCGGCCATCGCCTGCACCGTATGCGGCTATTCCCCGGGACGGCACATCCCTGACCGGTGCCCGGTGTGTCGGTCGCACCGGGGCCATTTTCAACCGGTTTAGGCGCGGGCTTGGCCAGTGCTCGCCTCTGAGCCTCAGGAAAGGAGGGCTACGATGAAGGCAATCGTTGATGCGGATTTGTGTACGGGATGTGGGCTGTGCGAGGAGATGTGCCCCGATGTTTTCGAAGTGGATGATATTGCGAAGGTGAAGGTAAACCCGGTTCCCGAAGCGGCGGAGAGCAGTTGCCGTGAGGCCGCGGACGGGTGTCCTGTGGACGCCATCTCGGTCGAGTCCTGAGATGGTTGGGTGTCGACCTGAGGGATTAAGTTTCGTGTTCATAACGAAAGGAGCCGAACATGTTGGTTGAAGAAGTGATGACCCCAAACGTGGCAACGGTTACCCCCGAAAGTTCCCTAATCAATGCCGCCAAGATCATGGCCAGTGACGACGTCGGCTGGTTGCCGATTCTTGCAGACGAAAAGATTCTCGGCGTTCTGTCGGACCGCGATTTGGTAGTGCGGGGGCTTTGTGAGGGGCGGGACCCGAACGTGGCGATGGTCAGTCAGATCATGTCTCCCGGCGTGGTGACCTGCCACACCACGGATCCTGTTGAAGAAGCGGAGCGCCTGATGAAAGACCACAAGGTACGGCGTCTGCTCGTCGTCGATTCGGACGAACACCTGGCGGGAACCCTCTCGGTGGGTGACCTGGCCGTTCGTCTTGAGCAGCCAGATGACGCAGGGAATGTGATGGCAGAGATTTGCCGGAACGATTAAGGCATGCTGCCACGCCTGAGAGGAAACAGGGATGTATGACCAAGCCTTTCGTAAGGAAAGATACGGAGCCACCTGCTCCTTGGAACCCGTTCCCTTTTTCTGGGCTACGGCTTGGATCAGTACTCCGTTGCCGCCGCAGGAAACCAAGCTCATGGCACCCGTAGTACGAAACGTGACGGGAAAACGATGAAAAACTCGACAAGAGATTCGAGCGGACATCGATGGTTCGATGGCGAGCCAACCTTTATTTTTAGGAGCGGCCTTTGTTGGCGCGACGGAGAACGCATGCCGGACAGGGCGCGAAGTGGATCCTATCCGGCGTAGGCCCGTAACGCAGCGCACGTGGTGCGCGGGCTGAGGGAATCGATGGCAAGGAGGTTTGCAATGAGAGCTAGAATCCGGAAGGAGCTGTGCATCGGCTGTGGCCACTGCGAAGAGTGGTCTGAACAGGTGTTTGAAGTGAGAGGCCATACCGCGATTGTCCGGAAGTCCGAAGTGCCGCCAATGGAAGAAGGGTTTTGTATTGATGCGATGTGGACGTGCCCGAGGGCGGCGATTCAGTTAAAGGGCTTGCTCGGCGGCCTGTTCAAGGAATGGACCTCGGCGGATGACGACGAGGCCATCGGGCTCGAGCTGACTCCGAAATCCGCGAGGGCCGTTGAATTCCGGATAGAAGTCGAAGTCCCTTCCGAACCGAAGCACCCAACGGCTGTCGGTATCGGGCATCTGAGGGAGCCAACACATAAAGGAGGCCGATATGAAAGCGAAGGTCGACAAGAATGTGTGTGCGGGCACCGGGCACTGTGAGGCATTGTGCCCGAAGGTCTTCAAAGTGCAAGACGGGGTCTCTGCGGTGCAAGTGGACGTGGTCCCGGACAACGCCGAGGAGGCCTGCCGACAGGCGATGGAAGAGTGTCCGACAGGCGCGATCTCGCTGGACGATTAGCGCCGCCGGAGTGCGGTCAGCACCTTATGCCGGTGGTGCCCTTGGTTCGCAAGGGAAGCCATCGGATATCAGCACGGCATTCAGGGGAGAGAAAAGGAGGTCAGCAATGGGCCTGAAGAGAGAGGCAGCAAAATGCCGTATCTGCGGCAAGACGCTTCTTCCGGAAGAGATCGAGGTGGGGACCTCTCTGGTGTGCCCCCGTTGCAGTCCGAAGCCGAAGTCACGCGACGGCAAGGACCGGCAACGGAGCGAAGGCTGAGCCGGCGCCGGTGCAGCGGGCGCGGCCTGACATCGTCGGGCCTCCGCTGAGCGGCCAGAACCGTGCGTGAAGAAAGGAGGGGGTTTGTGAAGGTACATGTGGATAAGAGCTTGTGTGATGCCAGCGGCGTTTGCCAGACGGTCTGCCCGCAGGTTTTCGCATGGAACGGTGATAAGGCGGAGGTCAAGGTCGACGAGGTTCCGTCGGAAGCGATGGCCGCCTGCCGGAAGGCGGCGCTGGGCTGCCCCATGCAGGCGATCGCAATCCAGGAATGATGCCCCCGAAGCTTAGAAGTGAAAGGAGAATAACTCGTGAGTGAAGAAAAAAAGGAAGCCAAGCTGTTTTGTGGTGTCAATACGCCGGAAGACCCGGACAACCTGACCGACCTGGAGAAAAAGCATCTCCCGGTGATCACCGCACCCGACGAGGTGAAGGCCGGGGAATGCTTTGAAGTCACGGTCGAGGTGGGTAAGTTGCTCAAGCATCCCAATGAGCGCTCCCATTTCATTAATTTCATCAACTTGTACTGCAACGACCTGTTCCTGATGCGCCTGGACCTCACCCCGGTCATGACCTGTCCGGTACTGAAGGCTTGCATTCAGTTGGACACCTGTTGCGGAACGCTTCGAGCGTTTGAGTTCTGCAACCTGCATGGGACCTGGAGCGCCACCAAAACAATCACCGTCAAAGAATGAGGCCGGTGCGAGGCCTGTTTTTTTTCTCGACGACAATAAAGGAGTGAAGCGATGAAAATGACAACCGTCATCGAATGCGCGATGGAGTCCTGTGCCTATAACAAAGAGATGGCGTGCCATGCGAAGGCGATCACCATCGGGGGGCACGGATGTCCCGAATGCGACACGATGTCCTTGCAAGAGGCTGAAGCCGGCGATGTAGAGGCCTCGGCCGGCGTCGGCGCGTGCAAGGTCGCGAATTGCATTCACAATGAGAGGCTCGAATGCACCGCAAGCGACATCGCGGTCGGCCAGTTCGGCAATACCGCTGCCTGCAAGACCTTCGAGAGCAGCACCTGAACCGAGCCGGGGGAAAGCAGGCCGTGAAAGGCAGCCCGGCAAGAGAGATTGACCGCATCGTGCTCGAGGCGCGGACTATGTTCCGTGACCGGAGCGAGGCGGGGAAGGCCTTGGCGCAGTTTATCGCCCCGAGCCCGAACCCGTCGGCACTGGTACTGGCCGTACCACGTGGCGGAATTCCGGTGGCGGAGCCGCTGGTCCGCGCTTTGGGGGGCGAATGCGACATCGCCCTGGTGCGTAAACTGCCTATCCCGCAGTCGCCCGAAGCCGGGTTCGGCGCGGTCGCACTCGACGGAAGCACCGTCATCAACAAGGACCTGACACTCGCCTACCGGCTGACCCCCAGCGTTATCGAACAGATCAAGGCCGAGGTGCTCGCCGAGATTCAACGCCGCGCGGCCGAATATCGAGGACACACAGAGCGGCCCGACATGGCCGGGCGAGACGTGTATCTGGTGGATGACGGGCTGGCCTCGGGCTATACGATGATCGCGACGGCCAAGATGGCGCGGGCGGGCGGAGCGCAGAGCCTCACCGTCTGCGTACCGGTCGCACCGGTCGCGTCCATCGACCGAATCGAGCCGTTCGTCGACCGGATCATATGCCTCATCGCGCAGGAGCGTGCGGGCTTCGCGGTAGCGTCATTCTATCAGGACTTTCACGACATGACGGATGCCGAAGTGCTGGCCATCCTCGAAAGGAGCCGGCAATGAAATCCCGGTCGCTCAAGCATAAAGGTCTCGGCGCTGTGCCTCGGTGGCAAGCGACGCGGTCCCAAGCAGGCATTACGTTTCAGTAAGGGGAACCGGCGGAGGAAGAAAGGAGAAGGTCATTATGGCTGAGACACAAGCGATCAAGAATGGTGTGGACACCCAGGCGTTGGCTGAGATCGTGCATGAGCTGCGGCGGGATGGTTGCCTGGCGCAATCAAAATTCACGGCGCGGGGCCGGTGGCTGGGCGGCGCTCACAACCGAACGACCATCGGCAACTTCACCATCGGCGGCAACGAGCAACAGCATCAGAGCGCCTTCGTCTTTGATAAAGACGAGCCGCAGGCACTGCTGGGCAAGGACCAGGGGGCCAATCCGGTGGAATACCTTCTGGCCGGTCTGGCAGGGTGCCTGACGACGACCCTGGTGATGCATGCGGCCGCCCGGGGAATCGAAATCCGAAGCGTGGAGACCGAGCTGGAGGGCGATATCGACCTGCGCGGCTTGCTGGCCATCTCACCGGAAATTCGCGCCGGATATCAGCAGATTCGCGTGACCTTCAAAATCGACTCGGATGCATCGGAAGAAGACTTGAAGGAGTTGGCTGCTTTTGCTCGAATTCATTCACCCGTATGCAATACGATTACGGACCCCGTCGAGGTCTTGGTGAGCCTGGCATAGCCGAGGCTTTGCCGGGGCCTTTTCCTTTGATCGCGGGAGCCTGCGGGAAGGAATAGATGTTGCGATGCGACGGATTTTGAACACACCGTCCTTGACGGCTATCCTTTTGATTCGGCTGATGGTCGGCGGTATATTTCTCTCGGAGGGTATCCAGAAGTGCCTCTATCCTGCCGCACTGGGGGCGGGGCGATTTGAGAAGATTGGGATTCCGTTGCCCGCGATGATGGGCCCCGCAGTTGCGGTCGTCGAGATCAGTTGCGGGGTCTTGGTCATTGCGGGCTTCTTAACCCGCCTTGCGGTTGTGCCTCTGATCATCGTGATGTGCGTTGCAATACTATCCACCAAGGTCCCTATTCTTCTCGGACGCGAGTTCTGGGGGTTCTCGTTGCGCCCGCTGGCGCGCTACGGCGTATGGAGCATGCTGCATGAGGCTCGGAATGATCTGTGCATGCTCCTGGGGGGTATTTTTCTGCTCTTGGTCGGGGCGGGACGTTGTTCTCTGGACCATTGGATGGTCAATCGCAAGGGCGGCGAAAAGGTCGGCTCGCACGGACATACGGCAGCAAAACAATGACCGCCTCGTTTATGTTCGGAGGTTTGGGGAACGGTTGAGAGGCTTCGCCATAAAGCGGCGACGTAATCTACGGCCCTGACGCTCCGCTCTCCTTCGAGCAACCACAAACCTTGGCCACGCCCGCCGTTCCACAGGGGCACCCTGCCTTCAGTTTACAGCAGCCTGGCGAGCCTGCGTTCAAACCACACCGGGGACAACGCGCGGCATCCGTGATACAGCATGAGGCTCCCCCTTGCACTTCGCCGCACTTGGGACACAGGACAACGTCCTTCTCGCCGGCGGCCGGTTTCAGGTCGCGGCAGCATCCGATCGATCCCTTGTTCAGGCCGCACTTGGGACATTTCTCGGCCCCGCGGGCACAGCACCGCTTCGATCCCTTGATCTCGCCACAGACCCCACAGACGATCAGCCGCGTCTGGACCTTCTCGCCCCGGTCCATCAAGAACTTGATGTATTTCCCCGGGTCCGCCTTCACCACCTCCGCGCAGTCCGCGCTGCACAGATAGATGCGCGCCCCAGCGGTATCGACATAATGATCCCGGTTGATCTGCATTCCGGTGACGGGGCATCGGGATTGCACCGCGAGGTCCTTGGGGTTCAGCGTGACACAGCCGCCAAGCAAGGCCAGCACCATAATCGCACACCGAGATATTCTCATGGCTTCACTCCTTCTGGTTGGCACCGATTCATGACCGCGTCCCTGGAACGCAGCCGAAACGGGGGTGGCCGGGTCTCGAGGGGGGGAGGACCCGCGAGACCCATGCCACATCCCGGCTTCGGGCCACACACCCGAAAGCTCTGAAGAACATGAGCGAGAAGGCTCGCTTCCGTTCCGTGAAAGCATTAGGAAGGCGATGCGACGGGAGCCGAGCTCTGACGCCTGTCCCACGGAAAGACCGGAGCTCCGAAGGACGGCGTAGCGGCGAGTCGTGTAGCGTCTCGCGAGGCTCAGGGGGTGACGGGCTACCCACTCGCACCGTCGGCATCCCGTCGCACCGTTTGGGGGGTCTGAAAGAACAGAAGGCCGGCGGCGGAGCCGCGAGGTCTCTGTGAGCCGCGCAGGTCGTTTTGCTTCGCATACGTTTTCCAGGCTCACGGCATGCACCTCGGCGGTTCTCATTGCCACCACCAGCTTTCATTACACAGGAAAGATACACCACGACGCACGGACAGGGTATCGATATATAGTCGAGTTTCAGGTAGGCGTTTATGGATTGTTCATGCCACAATTAGCCCTACAAGACGCCCCCCTCCATACCGGACGGCATGTTACGTAGGGCAAATTACGACACCGTATAGTAGAGAAACCCTACACGGCTATCGAGCAAACACGGCTTGCCGCGACGAATGATACATTTTATTCTGCAATAAACTGCCGGACATCATGCGTCAGTTGTTCGGGAAGCCATCGTAAAGAGGAAGCAACTCATGGAAATGTTTTGTTACCAATGTGAACAGACCGCCAAAGGGATCGGCTGCACACAGCACGGCGTTTGCGGCAAGGACGCCACCACGGCCAAGCTCCAGGATATTCTGGTGCATCTCGCGAAGGGCATTGCCCAATATGCCCACAAAGCACGGCAGCAAGGAGCCTGGGAAGAGCCCATCGACGCCTTGGTTCCTGACCTCTTGTTTTCGACGATAACCAACGTGAATTTCGACGCCATCCGCCTGGCCGACCTGGTGATGACGGCCGCTGAAGAGCGTGATGAAGCACAGGCGCTCTACGAGGGAGCATGCCTGGAAAAAGGCACCCTGGCCCAAAACCTTCAAGGCCCGGCGACGTTCCAACTGGCATCCACCCTCGAAGGATTGATTGAGCAGGCCTCGGATGTGGGTGTCGCGGCGCGACGCAAGCGGCACGGTGACGTGGCGGCCGGCCTTCAGGAGATGATCACTTATGGCCTCAAGGGGGCCTGCGCCTATCTCCATCACGCTGATGTGCTCGGCGTCCGAGCACCGGATGTCTACGCAACGCTCTTCGAGCTGCTGGACTTCGTGGCCGCTGAACCCACCAATATCAGCCTGTTGACCGCAAAAGCTCTCGACGTCGGGGCTTTGAACCTTCGCGCGATGGAACTGTTGGACGAGGCCAATGTCAGCCGCTACGGGGCCCCCGAACCCACATCGGTCCGCGTCACGCCCCTGAAGGGACAGGCGATCGTCGTGTCCGGACATGACCTGGCAGACCTCGATGCACTGCTTCAGCAGACCGAGGGCACCGGAATTAACGTCTACACCCACGGCGAAATGCTGCCGTGTCACGCCTATCCGGGGCTGAAAAAATATCCGCACCTGGTCGGCAATTACGGAGGAGCCTGGCAGAAACAGCAGAGCGAATTCGCCGAATTCCCCGGAGCGATCTTGATGACCACCAATTGCCTGATGAAGCCGCAGAAGCGTTATCAAGACCGCCTCTTCACCGCCGGGGTGGTCGGCTGGCCCGACGTCACACATATCGGCGACCGCGACTTCGCCCCGGTCATTGCCGCAGCCCAACGGGAAACCGGATTCACCAAGGATGGCCCGGACCAAAGCATCCCCGTGGGCTTCGGCCGCCATGCCGTCTTCGGGGTGGCCCCCCAGGTGGTGGAGGCCGTCCAGGCCGGAAAAATCCGCCATTTCTTCCTCATCGGCGGTTGCGACGGGGCCAAGCCGGGCCGGAACTACTACACCGAGTTCGCCCAACAGGTGCCCGAGGACTGCGTGATCCTGACCCTCGCCTGCGGGAAATACCGATTCAACAAGCTGGACTTCGGCGAGATCGACGGCATCCCGCGTCTGCTCGACTGCGGCCAGTGCAACGATGCCTATTCCGCCATCGAGATCGCCAAGGCCCTGGCCGAAGCGTTTGCTTGCGACATCAACGACCTCCCCCTCTCGCTGGTGCTGTCCTGGTACGAACAGAAGGCGGTGGCCATCCTGTTGACGCTGCTGCATCTGGGCATCCGAGACATCCGGCTAGGCCCGATGATGCCCGCCTTTGTAACCGAGCCGGTCCTCAACCTGCTGGTCGATCAATTCAACCTCACCCCCATCTCGACGCCGACCGAGGACTTGAATGCGATTCTGGGTTGAACGCACAACATCGGGTAGCCGAACCCACAGCCCATGGCAGAAAGGAACGTAATGGCGATCAACAAAGAAGACGTGGCTCAGGCCGCGATGCAACTGGAACGCGACGGTCGCATCTTTTACCTGGAGGTGGCCGAGAAGGCGTCGAACGCGCTGGTGGGCCGGATGTTCCAGGCGCTGGCCGACGACGAATTGGACCACATGGAGTGGATTCGCAACACCGTGCCCGGAGTGGACTGTGCGGCGACGGCCAACCAACGGCTGTATCAGCGGCTGCGACATATCTTCGCCGATGTCCCCGAAGCCCAACTGCGGCATATGGCCCAGGCGGACAGCGACGTGGAAGCCATTCAGACGGGCATGGAGATTGAGAAGGAATCGGCCGAGGCCTATGACGACTGGGCCAAGGACTGCCAGGCTGAAGATGTACAGCATCTCTGCCGCACCATCGCCGACGTCGAGCGCTTTCACCTGCAAGTCCTCGCCAATACGCTGGAATACTTCGAGCATACCGCCGATTGGTTCATGCTTCAGGAGCAATGGAACTTCGAGGGAGCGTAGCGCGGCATGCATTGTCGCCGCCCGACGGATCACCCGCGACCAAGTGGAACGGTCCCGAAGGCAATCCAAGAAAAAAAAACACAAACCTTCCCGCTTGACATGTTCCTGGCCCTCGGATACCTTACGGTCGCCGTGTTTCGGGATCAAAATCGAAACACCGCTTTCGCGGGGGCGCAAAGATGATCGACAGCGGGATGTTGGCGAAAGCTCGCGGTGAGCCGCGCCAGGGCTTCCCGTTACGGCTGACAGCGGCGCATCGAAGCTGTGAGAAGGACGCTTAGGAACCGGGAACCGTGAGCGAGCCTGACCGAAATCCAACGGCCTCGTGGGGCGATATGGCGAGACGGGCGTGGCCGCATGTCTTACTGGCGGCGGCCGTACTGGTGGGCTTCTATCTCGCCGGCCTGCACAGCTATCTGCTGTTCCACACCCTGGTCGAAGGCTTCGCCATCATCGTCGCGTGCGGCGTGTTTATGCTGGCGTGGAACTCGCGCCGCATCCTCGACAACGGCTACATCCTGCTGGTCGGAATCGCCTACCTGTTCATCGGAGCGACCGACCTGATCCACACGCTCGCCTACAAGGGGATGGGCGTCTTCCCCGGCTCGGAGGCCAACCTGGCCACCGAATTATGGATCGGTGCCCGCTACCTCGAGGCCGCCACCCTGCTCGTCGCCCCATGGATGCTCCGCGTCCGGCTGCGGCCCCGCTTGACGGTTGCCCTCTACGCGCTGGTGACGGGCCTGTTGCTGACCTCCGTCTTCAGCGGCGTCTTCCCCGATTGCGGCCCCTTCGCCGACGGCCGGGGGCTGACGGCCTTCAAGGTGGCGAGTGAATACCTCATCTCGGCGATGCTCGTTGTCGCCGCGGTGTTCCTCTATCGTCGCCGGGCCGCCTTCGACCCGCTGGTCCTGTGGTTGCTCATCGCCTCGATCCTCGCCACCATTGCCTCCGAGATGGCCTTCACGCTCTACGTCGGCCCCTATGGCTTCTTCAACATGGTCGGCCACTTCCTGAAGCTCCTGTCGTTCTACCTCATTTATAAGGCGGTGATCGTCACCGGCCTCGCCCGGCCATACGACCTGCTCTATCGCCGCTTAAGCCACAGCGAGGAGCAATATCGCTCGCTGTTCAGCCACATGACCGAGGGCTTCGCCCTGCATGAAATCATCACCGACGACGCGGGCGAGCCGTGCGACTATCGCTTTGTGGAGGTCAATCCGGCGTTCGAACAACTGACCGGGCTTAAACGAGACGAATTGGTCGGCCGGCGTGTCCTCGATGTGCTGCCGGGCACCGAAGCCCGCTGGATCGAGAACTACGGACGGGTCGCGCTCACCGGGGAACCGATACGGTTCGAAGACTACAGCGGGGTCTTGAAACGCTGGTACGAAGTCTTCGCCTACCGGCCCGCGCCGCGCCAATTCGCCGTCGTCTTCACCGACATCACCGCCCGAAAAGAGGCCGAACAGGCCCTGCGAAACAGCGAAGAGCGATTCCGCATCGTCGCCGACTTCACCTACGACTGGGAGTACTGGCGCGGCCTGGACAACCGGTTCATCTACATGTCACCCTCCTGTGAGCGGGTTACCGGATACACCGCCGAGGAGTTCGTCGCCGACCCCGACCTCTACCTCCGCACGGTGCATCCCGACGACCGGGAGCGGCTCGCCGAACACATGCGGAACGATCAGGTCGTCCGCGACACATGCGAGATGGAGTTTCGCATCGTGCGGCGTGACGGCGAGCCGCGTTGGATAGCGCACGCATGTCAACCGGTGCTGGATGGCGAAGGCCGTTACCTCGGACGACGGGTCTCCGACCGGGACATTACCGACCGCAAACGGGCCGAGGCCGAGAGCACGAGCTTGCTGGCGGAAGTGCAAGCCGAGAGAGACCGGATGTACGCGCTGATCGCCAGCATCCAGGACGAGGTCTGGCTCGCCGACACGCAGGGGCGTTTCACCCTCGCCAACCCGGCGGCAATGCAACACTTCGGCCTGACCGCGGACGACCCCGTGGCGGTGAAGGCCCTGGCCGAAAGCATAGAGGTGCTGCTTCCCGACGGAACCCCGCGGCCGCCCGAGGCGGCCCCGCCGCTCCGCGCATTGGCCGGTGAAGTAATCATCAACGAGGAGGAGATCGTCCGCATCACGCCCACCGGCGAGCTCCGACATCGCGAGGTCAGTGCGGCTCCCGTGCGCGACCGGAACGGCTCCGTGATCGGCTCCGTCTCCGTGGCCCGCGATATCACCGAGCGCAAACGGGCCGAGGCCGAGCTGCGGGCGGCGCGAGAGCATGCGGAACAGACCGCGGCCAAACTGGCCGCCAGTGAGAAGCGGTTTCACGGGCTGTTCAACACCATGGTCGAGGCGTTCGTGTTGTTCGAGCTGATCCGGGATCAAGACGGCAAGGTCATCGACTGCCGCGCGATCGAAGCGAACCCGGCCCTGGAGATGATGACCGGCATCACGCCGAGCGAGGCGCTGGGCAAGACCCTGCGGGAGTTCTTCCCGCCCGACGACGTCGACTTCTGGCTGGACACCTACGGGCAGGTCGAGACGACCGGCCAGCCGGCCCGCTTCGAGCGAAGGTTCCCCCCATTGGACCGGGTCTACGATACCCTGGTGTATCGCTCCGCGCCGGGACAGGTCGCCGTGCTGTTCACCGACAGCACCGAGCGGTATACGGCTCAGCAGGCGATCCGCGACCTGGCGCGCTTTGCGAACGAGAATCCCAGCCCGGTGCTCCGCATCAACGTCGAGGGCGATCTGATGTACGCCAACGACGCGGCGCGCGAGGCGATGGGCCTTTGCGGCTGGCGCCAGGGCGAGAAGCCCCCCAATGAATGGCGACGCCTCGCTCGCGAAGCGCGGGAGCAGAACACGATCCGCCGCGTCGAGGTCGAATGCGGCGAGCGCACCTTCGAGATGGTCTTCAACCCCATACTTGAAGCGGGCTATGTCAACCTGTATGGGCTGGATATCAGCATGCGCAAGCGGGCGGAGAACACGATCCTGGCCGCTCGGAAAGAACTCGAATACCGGATCGCCTCACGCGACATGGAGCTGGGCGACGTGCTCAGCACCCTGCAACGGGCCTCGGCCGGCCGCGACCTGGCCGAGGAACGCCTGCGCGAGACCAGCGCGGTGCTCGAACAGGTCTTCGACAACACCCACGTGCTCATCGCCTACCTGGACCGCGACTTCAACTTCATCCGAGTCAATCGGGCCTATGCCGAGGCCGACAACAACCCGCCGGAGTTCTTCCCGGGCAAGAACCATTTCGATCTCTACCCCGACGCGAAGAACGAAGCGGTCTTCCGAAAGGTAGTAGAGACCGGACAACCCTATTCGGTGTGGGAACAATCGTTCGAGTATGCCACCCATCCCGAGCGTGGCGAGACGTACTGGGACTGGAGCTTGCAGCCGATCAAGGATGAGAGCGGCGCGGTCGAGGGCCTGATCCTCTGCCTGGTCGACGTCACTGAAGAGCATCGTGCCACCGAAGCGCTCAACCGCACTCGCGATTATGCGGTGAATATTGTGGAGACGGTGCGTGACGGGCTCCTGACCCTCGACGAGGAGCTGCGCGTAGTCACCGCCAATCAAGCCTTCTATCAGATGTTTAAGGTGATGCCCGACGAAACGATCGGACGAAAGCTCTACGAGCTGGGGAACCACCAATGGGACATTCCCGAATTCCGTGAGCTGCTGGAAAGCATCCGGCAAGGCGGCGAACCGTTGGTCGATGCGGAGGTCGACCACAACTTCGAGAGGCTGGGTCAGCGCGTGATCCTCTTGAATGCACGGTACATGTCGGGCCAGGCGGGCAGCCAACGGGTGATTTTGCTGGCCCTTCAAGACATCACCCAGCGTCGGCGGATGATGCGGATGCTGACGCGGTCCCACCATCAATTGCGCTCCCTGCTGCAACGGCTGGAGACGGTTCGTGAAGAAGAGCGGACCCGGATCGCCCGGGAGATTCACGACCGGTTGGGGCAGGAGCTGACGGCGTTCAAGACCGGGCTGGACATGCTGGAGAAGAAGATACGGGCTTCGCAGGCCCCTCCGCCGGATTGGCTGGAGCGCCTGAAGCATCTCAGTGAAGCCGCGGAAGCGGGGATCAAATCGGTGCGGCGCATCTCCGCCGAGCTGAGGCCCTCGGCGCTGGATCAACTGGGCTTGACCGACGCGATCGCTCAGGAAGTGCAGCGCTTTGAGAAGCGCACCGGCATCGCGTGCCGCTTCTCCCACCGAGCCGACGTGGCGTTGACGCCGGAGCGGACCACGGCGATGTTCCGCATCTTCCAGGAGGCGTTGACCAACGTGGAGCGCCATGCGCAGGCCCGTCATGTGCATATCAAGCTGTACAAAGCCGACGGCCAGGTGAGACTCGAGATAATTGACAACGGCGTGGGGATTCCCGACGAGCACCTTGAGGACGCGAACGCGCTGGGGCTGTTGGGCATGATGGAG
>CAZBCO010000147.1:0-7174 GCA_964490295.1 uncultured Planctomycetota bacterium | reverse complement strand
TGCTCTGGGGCTTTGTTGCGGTCGCGGTGGGCATCGGCGTGGCCGCCTGGGCGTTCCGGCCGACGGACACCTCTGACCGCCCGGCCACCGAAGCTCAAGCCACCGCGCCGAACCCCGTCGCTGCTCCGCCCGAAGCGATCGCCCGCTACCTGGCCTCCGATGCCTTCGCCCAACTGCCGGAGGGCGCCCGGCAGCAGTACTTCGACAAAGCGGTCAGCGAATACGAGGGCCGTACCGACTGGATTCACCAGATGCCCGAACTGGCCCCGGAGGAGCGCGAACGCCTCCGCCGGAACATGCAGCCATTGTTCCGCCGCCTGATCAACGAACGCATCCGGACCTACCATGCCCTGCCCAAAGAGCAGAAAAAGCCCTATCTAGACGAGATGATCGACCAGATGATGGCCTTGCGTCAGGCGGCGATGGAACGGCGTGCCACGCTGGCCCGCGAGGGTGCCACACCAAAACCACCCGACCCCGCACACCGCAGTATGACGCCGGCCCGCCTCAAACAACGCATCGAGGAAACTCCGCCCGAAGAACGCGCCCGAACGATGCAATTCATGAAAGACGTAATGGCCCGGATGATCGAACGCGGCCTGGACATCCGCCCACCGACCCCGCCCGACAAGCCCAAACCCCAAGAATAAGCACCCCGAAATAAACCCCACCAACACCACGAGCGACGGCGTGGCGTAATAAACCAGCAGACGTTTACTTTAACCGCAATAATGCCAAAATCTTTTTTCACAAAAGCGGGCTGACAGACGAGAGCATGTATGACATCCCGCGCTCCAATCACGGCGGCTCGTCGGCCTCGACCAAAAGCGACTGGGCATTAACATCCTCTATCTGAACTGGTCGGTGCTCTGCAAGGACTGGGACGAAATCCGGTTCCAGGTGATGTACAAAGGGGCCGAGGCCAAGGACAATATGTTCTTCTTCTACTAAGCCCCCTGCCACCCGCACCGTTCAGACCCTTTATTTGCAATCACCCTCTCGCGCGGTTATAATGAGCAGTGTTCGCAGGCTCTACCGTCCGGCCAGACGATCAGGGAAGCAGCATTCTGAATCGTATTAATCCAATTCACGCTGAACTAGGACATTATAGTGTGCCCTGGCCGGTTTCGCCTGTGTCATTGGCCCGAAAAGAACGAGAGGGTTGAGTATGGCTTGTGGTCGAATCGTCGCGTTTTTTTCTGTGTGCATCGTGTGGTCCCTGATCGGGAGTGAAAGCATGGCCCAAAGCAACAAGTCAGAGGAGCGCCCGAAAGCTCCGTATAAGCTGCTCTACAACAACGACACCACGAATACGGCGAGTTGCAAGAGCCCCTACCACAAAAAAGGAGAACCTTTTACCGAAGCGAAGCTCGTGGCCTCGATTGAAGAAGTGGCGGGCAAGGGCGTGGACGCCTACCTGCTCAGTCCGGGCATGGGCTGGGTGCCCTGGTGGCCGAGCAAGGTGGAGCCGGACTACTACGAATGGTGGAAGAAGCGGACCGGGCTGGAAGTCATCGGCGCGAGAAGCGGAAGCGGCTACGAAAAATACGTCTATGATGGAGGCGACATGGTGCAGGTGTTGATCGATACCTGCCGCAAGCTGAAGATGGCCCCCTTTGTCAGCCTGCGGCTGAACGACGTCCACGCACAAGAAGATTACGTCGAGAAGAACCAGCGGTCGCTCAATTCCAGCCGTTTCTATGTCGAAAATCCCCAGTGGCACCTCGACCCGGAGCACTACAAGATCAAAGGCTACTACGGCAAACGCGGGATGGATTGGGCCGTGCCTGAGGTACGCGAAGAGAAGCTGAAACTCCTGCGGGAGCTGGCCGAGAACTACGACCTGGCCGGCTTGGAGCTTGATTTCCTGCGTCACAGCCAGTTCTTCCGCGACAATGGCCCGCCGGCGGAGAAGCGGATCGAGATTATGACGGCGTTCGTCTCCGAGGTTCGCAAGGCGCTGGACAAAAAAGAAGGCCAGCGGCGCTGGCTCGGCGTGCGCATTCCTCTGACCCAGTCGGCCCATCCCGCGCTCGGACTCGACGTGAAGAAGCTCTACGACGCCGGCGTCGACATGTTCAACCTGTCGTGCTGGTACGACACGACGCAAATTACCGACACCCCCAGCGTCCGCAACTTGGTCCCGAACGCCGCGATCTACGTCGAGATGACCCACACGACGGGCATGAACCCGCACTTCCACGAGAATAAACAAGGATACGGCACCATCGAAAAACCCCGTACCAGCGACGAGCAGTTCTACACGACCGCGCGGCTCGCCTACGCCCGCGGTGCCGACGGGATGAGCTTGTTCAATTTCGTTTACTACCGAATGGACCGCCCGCCCATCGTTGCGTACGAAGAGCCGCCGTTTCACGTCCTGCCCAAGCTCGTCGACCGGGACGTCCTCGCGAAGCAGCCGCCGTACTACTATCTGGCCGGCGCGTCCTACTCGCGCGAGTTGCCCCGGACGTTTAACAACGGTCAGTCGTGGCGGTTCCAACTGGACATGCTGCCACCCGGCGAGAACACCACTCTGCGGCTCCGCATCCATGCGACAAAACCGATCGGTGACAGCCGGTTCACCGCGAAAATGAATAAGGCCGAGTTGATGCCGACCGAGGACGTGAGCGCGTTTT
The DNA here is from genome assembly GCA_964490295.1 of uncultured Planctomycetota bacterium. Lineage (GTDB taxonomy): Bacteria > Planctomycetota > PUPC01 > PUPC01 > PUPC01 > CAZBCO01. Next base: position 4,535 of record CAZBCO010000147.1, on the reverse strand, counting down.
ACGACAACCCGTACGACCGAATGATCACGCCCGACGCGAAGCACCGGCTCGCCTGGGTGCTGCCGGCGAACGTCGTGCGCGACGGGCTGAATAAGATCGAACTGACGCTGGAATCCGGGGAACCGGTAACCCTCTTCTGGATGGATACCGGAATTTGATCTTGGGCCGGGGCGCATTAGCCCTCATAGTAGTAGAGGCCGGTATAATAACGCCATAAGCACCGGCATAACCGGTGTCAAGAGCCGAGTATCATGGGGATATTCGCCTGTATGGCTGACGACGATGACCACCGTCGCCGCTCAAATTAGCGTTCGCAATCGCCATATCACCGGGGTATAATGTGCCCGGTCGCGGGTTCCGTCGCCCGGCAAGAGGGCTTGGGAAGCAGTACGCGAAGATACAAAAACCGCCACGTGATTGTTGCCCGGGTTATAAGCAGCACAAGGAAAGAACGACCGATGGCATCCAGGGAGCGTAGCGGCAAAGCCTGATTTGCGGCGGCACCTACAAATGCGTCTATTGTCAGTCCGTCTGCCCCGCCGGCGAGGAGGTCCTCGGCCCCTTCCTCACCGATCGCGAAGGCTACGTCCGAGGCATTGTCACGCCGTTGCGCCGGAAGGAAGAAACGGTTTACGTGGTGCCCGGATCAGATGCCGAGGAGCACGTCGCCAAGAATCTGCCGTGGAAGCAGGCGAAACGGGCCGGCTCCGGCGTCCGCCCTCGCTCCATCGACGTCTTCCCGAAAGCCCTGCCGCTGGTCTTTCAGCGGGAGCGATCCGCCGGGCTTAACGCCGTCTATCACTTCCTCTTCACCGGGGCCGAGGAGCGCCAGGCCACCATCACCATCCGCGACAAGACCATTCAGGTAAGCGAGGGGCTGGTCGGGACCGCCGCGATCCGGGTAACGGTCGATAGCCAGTGGTGGATCGGTTTTCTGGCCAAAGAACGCAATCTGGTCTGGGGCTTGATGCGGCGTAAACTTTGCATCAAAGGCTCGCCAACCCTGTTGTCCGCGTTCGGCAAATGCTTTCCCCTGTAACCGCATAAGGCCCGAAAGCCCATTCTATCCGAATAAAGCGGTGGCCGTGCCCTTGTTGATCCTCGGAGTGTCGGATGCCGGACGGGAGGCTCAAGATCAAGTCGCTCGACGAGACCAACAACTTCTGCCTGCAAGAAACTCGCGCGGTGCAAAACGATCTGGCGATCACCGTAAACGGCGACAGGATATTTTCATTTTGCGTTGACAACCGTTTTCCCTAAGGAACCGACTGCGTCTGGTTCACTAGCCCGCTACGCGTTGCCTTGAACAGAGCAAAACGCAGCGGCCGCTCGATGACCGTGTGCAGTTGTCCGTTTTCGAGTTGCCCGACGCCGTCGCCGGCGAGGAGCCGGCAATCGAACCGCCCACCGCCAAGCAACGGGATGTCAAGTTCGGCGGCATGCAGCGGGTTTAACTCGCGAAAGACCAGGACAACGGCCGACTGCCCGTCCCTGGCAACGGAGGCAAAGCCCGTCCAAGCCACGCCGTCCGGCCGAGCGCCGATCGGCAGAATGGTCCCGTCAAATATATCATCCCGGCATCGTTTCCATGCAGCGATGGCCGCGCCGGCGGAACGGGCGAATGCGGGCGTGACATGCTGAGCCTCGAACCACGCCAGCGGAGAGGAAAACATCACGGTGGCGAACAGGCAGTCCGCCTCGTAACGGTTTGGGGCCAGCAGATCGTCCGTATAGAGGGCGGCGTTCCGGACGTTGTTCAGAAACTCAAATCGCAGTCGCAAGGGGTCCACGTAGTGCGCCAGCGACCAGAGATTGCGAAGCGTGTGGTGCGGCCAATAGCCGTGCCAGTCGGTATAGCGATTCTCGACAAAGATGGGGCCGCTGTCCATCATGCCGAAGTACCCCGGCCGCCTGCCGGCCGTAATATCGTGATCCAGAACGATGCGGCCGTCGCTGCGAGTCAGGACCTGGTCGACGAACCGGCGGAAGTTCGTTTCCGAGGCGCGGTCGGCCACAGAAACGCCGTCCAACTTGAAATAGCAGACCCCATATCGGGAGTGCAGGTCGAGAATCTTCTCGGCGTCCCGCCTCCAATTCGCGTAGGCCTTATGAGGGTCCACGACATACCAGAGGCCCAGTTTCATCCCGCGTTCTCGGGCGGACGTCGCGAGCGAATCCAAGCCGGCCGGCAACCGCCGCGGGTGGCAGTCCCAGTAGGAATCGGAAGCATCCCAGAACTTGCTCCACAGATCGGTGCTGTTCGACGGAGGGGCACCGTCCAGCCCGCGCTGCCAGCCGTCATCCACCTGCAAGACCTCGACGCCCATGGCGTGCCCGGCCTCGGCTTCGTGCAGCAGGAATGGCTCGGAAATGCGCGAGTTGCCTGAGCGATCCCCCCAGGTGTTGGCCACGATCAGCCCGTCCCGCCCGGCAACATACGGGCGAATCTGCCGCTGATAGTCCTGAAGCGCGCGAATCCGGCCAGGCCGCCCCCCGCTGTAGGCCAGAAGCGCAAACGGATAGCCCTCGCCCGCCTCGTCCACGGCCAAGCCGTGACCAAAGAACCCCAACTGAAAGGCCAGCGGCCAACGGGGATGCCGTGGGCCATACTCGTCCGCCTTGACCGCCGACGAGACCGACGCTTTGGCGTGAACCCTCAAATCGGCGACATAATTCAGCGGCCTGGCGTGCGGCAGGGGCGCGTGCTTAAGGAAGACAAGGCCGTCTCCCGTTATCGTGTCCTCGATCACGAACAGGTTGCCCTTGAGGGCCAGATGGGCCTCGTTGGAATGGAGCAGCCACTCCCGCTCCTGAACCAGCTCGTTGTGGCCGTCGGTGCCATCCTCAAGAAGCACCTGGGTCAGCCGGACATGTCGCGGAGCAAGATTCAGATGCTCCATGCCGTCAAAGGGCGGAAGCACACTCTCTTGGCGCATCGTCGGCCATGTGCCGGGCGCCGCCTCAGGGTCTGGCACCAACGGCAACTCGGAGCCGAAGACCGTGTCACGAACGGTTTCGATAGTCAACCGAATGCGGACGCCGGCGGCGGCGGGATGGATGAAGAAATCGTACACCAGCGCGGCTTTTTCGCCGGTCGCAGTCAGTCGGGCCGCCAAGCCCGGCTCGCCGACGGCCGAGGCACGCTCTGCGTAGGTCGTCAAGACGACCGTACGCGGCTCGTCCGGCAACGCAACCTGGGGATACGGCGAGGGACTGGCGGACGGCCTGGCCAGCCATTCGCGGCCCGTGTCCAACGCGACGAAGCTGCTCGCGTACAGCAACCCGTTCCGCACTTGCCATCGCCGCCGAAAGACGGCGTTTCCGAGCACGAGTTCGCCGTTCTCAAGGGCTGCCGTGCAATCCGGGAAGGGCGTGTGGTCTTTTTTCATAAGTTACCCGGAATATACGAAATTGAAACGCCCTCCGGGAGCGGTATCGCCGTTGACGTAGAAATCCATGATATTACCGCCCTCCTGCATATTGTCGTTCCACTTGAATTCGATGTCAATATCCGGGCCGGCAAGCCCCAGCAGGCTCAACTCCATCTCCAACTCCAGCTTATTGCCCGTAATCGCAATCCTCGCTTCCCCTGCCGTTTCCCATTCCCAGGCCTGGCCCACGCATCGCTCGACGACGGCCCGCCCGCCTTGCGGACTCAACCGGTTGACCACGAAATCGTAACCGTTCCACCCCGTCGTCTTGTCGCGGTCGATATCGAGCAACAACATCATCCAGTGCGGGCCGACAGGAGGCGTAAGGTACTCCGCCGTCTCCACGTAAAAATAGAGGCGGCGGTCGTCCAGTGCGACCTTGGCGCCGATGATGTCGTTCCGCCCCGTCCTGTTGACGTAGTGCTTCTCGTAGGCTCCGCGATGATCCCGATGCATCGTGTTGCCGCGGTAATGACGGAAATAGGGTGCGACGCCGTCCCAATCGTCCGCCTTGCCAATCGAGATGATCTTGGGCGGAGAGGCCGTTTCGGGCGGATTCATCCCCTTGAAACGCCTCACGTTGTCGATCAATTGCAGGTAGTAAACATCGCCTCGGTCGCCCCACCCCTTGTTGGGTTCGATGTCTCGGCTGTAAGCCCAATCGAACTGATCCACGAACGAGAAGGGGTCGCCGGTCCAGCCCCGTTCGGGCAACCACTGCCCGGCGACGAACTCGTTCCAACCGGTCACGAACACCAGTTCGGGATCGATCTCGAAAGCGCGATCCCACTGTTCCTGAAAATTCCAGCCGTAGAGATATCCGTCCGGGCGCGGGGCGAACCCCTTGCGCTTGCTGTAGTGCCGGCCGAACGCCCCCGGCAGGTTAAACGCGCTACAGTGCCCGCCGGTGGCCGGGCACGCATTCTGCGCGACACCCACCGGCACCTGCTCGACTCCACCCTGGGCATCTTTCACGTAACCGTGCTGCGGGTAGTTCTCAAGCCAGCCCCATTGGTCGTTGCGCGCGGGGCCGGACACGTAATCGGGCTGCCCGGGGCGAAACGTGAAGAAGTCGGCGATCTCCCTGTCTTCCGCGGTTTCGGT
>CAZBCO010000146.1:0-7839 GCA_964490295.1 uncultured Planctomycetota bacterium | reverse complement strand
ACGCATCCGACCACGTGAAACATAAAACCGCATCGCTCTTTTGACGCATTCTTAGCCTCCTGTCTTGATGAAAATCAAATGGACAACGGGAGGATACGGGTGCGTCATTTTTTGTCAAGGCCACGGAAAGCGGATCCGGGACGATTTCCGCAACAGAAACTAAGTACCGCACGTTGTAGAGCCTTGTTATGTGCCGGTTTTGAGCTTAAGATCGGGCTGATGATCCTCTGCCAAACGCTGCTTGATGATCTCTACATATTCGGCTTCGATTTCTATGCCGGTAAAGTGATAGCCCAGTTGCTGTGCGGCCACCAAGGTGGTGCCGCTCCCGGCAAACGGGTCCAGCACAACGTTGTCTTCAGCCTGTGGAACCAATGTAAGCATCAACTTCTTGATCAATTCCAGTGGCTTGACGGTGCAGTGTGCGGAGGTCTTTTCGGGCTTATTATAATAGCCCTCAAGGATATTCGATTGGAAAGAGCCGTCGTCGTTGATGGTCTTGAAGACGCCGACGCCGGTCTCTTGAAGCGTGTCCCAATAGTTATTGAGCAGCGGCTTCTGAACCAGGACAATGGCTTCCCATTCGTTCCTGAAGCAGGTATGCCACCCCTCCCATTTGTCCGCGTCGGGGTGGTTGAGCTTTTCAAGTTTGCCCTTGAGGTTCAGCCCTTTGGGGATGCCGGAATGCCTGCGATAGACCAGAAGGTCTCGTGTATAAAATCCGGCTTCTTCGAGCGCGACTTGCACATGCGCCGCGGTTCTGGTGCTGCTGAACACGGCCACGGGGGCGCCGTGCTTACATACCCTATATAACTCGCGGCCCCATTGCTCGCACCAAGTGCTGTATTCGGCCGTGTTGTTTTTGTTGCGCTGATACCACCGGGCATTGCGCACGCCTCCAGCCAGTCCGCTGCCATAGGGTATGTTCTTCACCAAGGTGTTGCTGTCCTTGATTCGCTCCAGTCGCCTTTTAATTTCCTTATCATCCCACCGGCGCCCAATGAACTCATAGTTGTAGGGTGGGTCGGTAATGCACGCCGCGATGGAGTCGCTCGGCAGTTCAGCCATGACGGCTGTGCAGTCCCCCAGAAGTATCTGGTCTATATGATTCATGCTTCACTCCTGTCGATGAAGAAGGTCTTCTTGTCTTTGTGTGAGCCAAGCCATTCATAGAGATCAAAACCCGTCTTGTCCTTCAAATAGCCGAAGGTCTCTTGTCCGGTGTAAACGGCCCACCCGCCAGCTTGGCAAGCGGTTATGGCGGATGGGAGATTGTCTTCTCGCAGCAAGAGAAGCACGGGGCGATAGCCCTCCTTTTTCAGAAGGTCTACATACGTTTTGAATTTCTTCAACGTGCCGGAATCCCCGGAACCGACTCGATATTTGGTGTCGATAGCGTCCCTTCCGAGAATCAGGTCGCAAGGTTCATCACCGCCGTATCTCAGGGCCTTGCGGTATTCAGCGCACGTCTGCTTGCAAAGCTCTACCACCAACAGTTGCCAACACATGCCGAGTTGCCTTCCCCAAAACTGCTTGTGTTCGCGCTTCAAATCTTGCGTGATGCCAAAGGTGTTCATCAAGACATCGGTGGCGTCATAGTCATCCACATAAACCTTGTCGGAGAAGTTGCCTTGAGGATGCCTGAGAGTTTTTTATCAAGGTCGCTTGGAGTCATGGTTATCCCTCTGGATTAGATGGGGCTTGCACATCGCTGCGTCGCATATCATTTCTACACAATACACGCGCCCCTCCGTTTCACCGGACCAAGCTATTGTGTGCGTCTCCTCCCCTGTTGTCAAGGTTGCTTCCCCCGGCGCCCGACACCGGGGAATGCGGCTTGCCGGTTGACACGCGGCGGGGCGTGGCTATGATTTGAAGCGAGGTTTTGTCCTTCGATTCATGTGGAGCAAGGAGTCCCGCTGTGGGTAAGAGTCCTCGTCCGATCAACAGTATGGTGTTGATTTCTGGTTCAATAACGTCCGGCATCGCATTGATGCTGGTCTATTTGCTGAACCAGGTCGAGTTCAATCCGATGGGATTCTACTTCCTGTACCTGGTACCGGTGGGGGCTTTGTTGGTCGGGTTGCTGGCGGGCAGCGGGTATGCCGTGGGGTCCCGCCTCACGAACGTGCGTGTGCGTGGGCGCATGCTTCAGATCATCTTCCTCGCGGGTGTGGTGACGTTCTTCGCGGCACACTACATCACGTACCGCGAAGCACTCGCTGAGGCGGGGGTGAGCGCGGAGCAGGCCCGCTTTGTGGATTACCTGCAATGGATCTGCGAAAACATGGTGTATGATCAGTATCTCATAGATCAGCACAACGAGGCGTGGGAGTTGGGGCCGCTGGGATATGGGTTCAAGGCATTGGAGTGCGTCGGGTTTGCGTTTGGGGGGTTGATTCCGCTTCTGGTTCTGAAGGCCGTGCCGTACTGTGATGTGTGCCAGTTTTATCGGCGCAAAGTTGCCTGCGGGGTGCTGAACTCGGAGGAGCAACGCGACCTGTTGAAGCGGAAGAAGGCGAAGGAGAGGGAGGTGATTATCGGGGAGGTGCTCGCGAGCATGTCGGAAAGAACGGGCAAGTTGCTGGACTCGATGCGGAATGGGCCGCTGGGGCGTAATCTGGATCTGATGCAGGGGCTACCTCAAAAGGCGGACAAGCAGTCAATTGCGCGGGTTCGAGTCGACCTTATGAAGTGTCCCGGCTGTGACCGCCACAGCGTGATTGCCATGCTGGCGAACCAGACCGTGGACGGCCAAGAGAACACACCCGAACTGGATCGCATCGACGTGGAACAGTAGCCCAGTGCCCCCACGGACAAAGCTCCCGTGAGCGAAAGGGCCTTGAGATAGGGTTATGGATGTCCTCAGTTCCCCAAGGTGTCCACCAGTGCTCTATGACCAATCTATCCACCAGCTCATCGGCATCACGGCCAAAGCGGCGGGGACAACATACATGCAGAAGATGAGCATCAGGAACAAGATGAAGACCGCGGCGAATTTTGTCCATCCTCGCCCTGGCGCTAATCGCCGGGCCACCAAGTAGGCAAGAGTTAAAACGGCAAAGCCCACGTGCCAAACCAGCGCAGACCCCAAGATAAGTTGGGTGATAAAGGGCGTTTCCGGGTAAGCAGGAAACAACTGTTCCTGCCAGAATCTATGCACCGTGCCAAGATACACTTCACATGACAAGCATCCCAGCACCACCAGGCAGTCACACGCTCCCTCCCATGTTGGAACCAGCGTTACGAATGCGGGCCTACGCTCTCCTTGCTCTCGTGCTCTTGTCATCGTGCCCTCCAGATATACGGGGACGTCATCCTGAGTATCCTTTGGTCTCGGCTTCGGGCCGCGCTTCCGGGAGCACGGAGCCATTAGAACCATATCGAGACAAGGCGGGGCAGAAGCACGGTGAGGATTGAAGCCACTACGGCGGAGAGCACCCCCGTCAGGATGGCGGTTCGACGCCCCTTGCGGGCCTCCTTGTCCTTCTTGGCTTCACGCGCGCAGGCCAGGAGATATGAGTTGTCCTTGGTGAATACTTCTATGGCTTCTCGCAGTGTGGCGCATCGCTCCAACGCGAGGTTGAAGTACTTCATGGCTTCATCGAAGTTGCCGCGTATCTCCGCCGCTTTGGCGTTCTTGTATTGCTCCCTGATGTAGCGAGCGTGACCCTTTGCCGCCATAACCTTCTGGTGGCCATCTGGGATGTAGCGAGAGAAGTCCTCCACAAGCACCATGTAGTCGAGCAATTCTTCGGCGCGAGCTTCCTCGTGCAAGTAGGAATTGATCGCGATCTTGTATGAGTCAAGCGTCGCGCGCTTGATGTGGGATTGTTTCGCCGATGCCAGCTCTTGCTCGCAGTGAACCTCTTCGCCGCAGAGAGCACGGGCAATATGGTGGAAGCAGGCATACACCTCGTTTGTAAGCCCTTCGGGGCGGACGCCATTACACTGCACCGTCGCAATGGTCAATATATCCTGAAGGTCGTTCCAATAGGCGGATAACACTTCAGCCAGCGCCTTTTGGATGTGTGGATCCTTAAGACGCTGCGATATTACCTCACCGGGGTCTGAGGGAGGGCTGGGCATAGGCACATCACCACTTGGCCAGGATGCGTTTGTTTTCGAGGTCCTTCTCTTGCGCGTTTACGCCTTTTCCGAAGTAAACATAGCCTCGGCCCACGATCTCCGGAGTGGGGCTGGAAGCATCACCTTCGGATAGATGCCGAACCCGCGCAGGGAAGCTGCGCAACTCTTCAAGCGTGCAACCGTGCCGATGTTCGAAATGATCACGAAATAACTGGGGTACAGCCATCGCTACGTATCCTTATCTTTGCAAACGGCGCCAAATGTCCTGGTTCAACGTGCCTTGAACAAACGCCGTTCAGAAATAAGGGGCTCGAAAAAAACCGCGAGTACCATCGAAGTCTTCTCTCGCGCCCTTTCCACCATCCAAATCTATTATGTTCGCCCCCTGCCATGTTGTCAAGGGTGCTTCGCCCGGTGCCGGACACCAATAAAATTTTAGGATGCTCCCTACACCCCAACTCAACGGGGGGACTGCTCTAACAGCGGTTGCCGTGCTACTTGTTTTCCCCCGTTTCCCCATTTCCCCGTTTCTCCCACCTTACACCCGGCCGCCGGTCATGAGGCGAGGATGCGGTCAATCGCGTCGCACTCGTCGTCGGTCAGTTCGGGCTGGTCGAGGGCGGCGACGTTCTGTTCGATCTGCTCGACGCGGCTGGCGCCGATCAACGCCGAGGTCACGCGTCCGCCGCGCAACACCCAGACCAGGGCCATCTGGGCCAGGGTCTGGCCGCGCTGCCGGGCGAGGTCGTTGAGGCGTCGGATTTTGGCGAGCACGGCGTCGGTGATGCGCTTCGCGGAGAGCGCTGCGTGCGGGCTGGCGGCCCGTGAATCGGCGGGGATGCCGTCCAGATATTTGTCGGTCAACAGCCCCTGGGCCAGGGGGCAGAAGGCAATGGAGCCGACGCCCTCGCGTTGGAGCAGGTCCAGCAGGCCGTCCTCGACCCAGCGGTCGAGCATTGAGTATCGCGGCTGGTGGATGAGGCAGGGCGTTCCGAGGTTTCGGAGGATGCGGATGGCCTGTTCGGTCATTTCGGGCGGGTAGGAGGAGATGCCGACGTAGAGCGCCTTGCCCTGTCGCACGGCCGTATCCAGAGCGCCCATCGTCTCTTCGAGCGGGGTGTCGGGGTCGGGCCGATGGGCATAGAAGAGGTCCACATAGTCGAGGCCCATCCGCTCCAGACTCTGGTCCAGGCTGGCGAGCATATACTTGCGCGAGCCCCATTCGCCGTAGGGGCCGGGCCACATCCGATAGCCGGCCTTGGTCGAGATAATCAGCTCGTCGCGGTAGGCGGCGAGGTCTTCGCGGAGCAGTTGTCCGAAATGCACCTCGGCGCTGCCGGGCGGCGGGCCGTAGTTGTTGGCCAGGTCGAAATGCGTGATGCCCAGGTCAAACGCCCGGCGAACCATCGCCCGCGCGTTTTCGAGCGGAGAGACGCCGCCGAAGTTATGCCACAGGCCCAGCGAGATGGCGGGCAGCTTCAGGCCGCTGCGGCCGCAACGGGCATAGTTCATCCGGTCGTAGCGTGTGGGCGATGGCTGGTGCGAATTCATCAGGCGATACCCTCCGTTGAGCACTGGTGACAAGCCCGATGTTAGCACTTGGGCGGGCGCATAGCAAGTCGCCGGCCTGGGGCAGGGAATCCCGAACGCCCGGCTCACCGCGAAACCGTGCGGCGGCGTGATGGGAATTGACAGGGGGGGCGTTTTCGATATGATGGGGGCCGTTCGGGGCATTCGGCCCCGTAATCGTATCGGGTGCTCTTCTACGGAGGTATGACGTGGCAAATTTGAAGATCAAATCGGCGGAGGAATGCCGCTATGACGGGGCCTCGCTCGGCGAGGTGATGATGCGGCTGGATCCGGGCGGCATCCCCACGGCGCGTGCCCGCTCGGCTCGCATCTGGCACGGCGGCGGCGAGACCAACGTGGCCGAGGGCCTGGCCTATTGTTTCGGGATGCGCAGCGCGGTGATTACCGCTCTGGTGGACGACGGCATCGGGCGGAACATCGAGAACCAGATGCGCGAGGCGGGCGTGGACACCAGCCACATCGTCTGGTTCAGCAACAAGGGCAGCGGCCCCTTCGCCACCGACGGCAAGGGCACGCTGCACAACGGCATCAACTTCACCTGGAGCGGCAAGGGCGTGCTCCCCTCGATCACCGAGTACTACCGCGCCCACACCCCCATCCGCGAGCTGAAGCCGGGCGACGTGGACTGGAAGGCGTTCTTCGCCCAGGGCGTGCGCTGGTTCAACACCGGCGGCATCTACGCCTGCATCTCGCCGACCTCGGCGGCCGTCGCCCTGGAGGCGATGGTGGCCGCAGGCGAGGCCGGCACGGTCCGCGGCTTCGACCTCAACTACCGCTCCAAGGTCGAGCCGGACAAGGAGAAGGCCCGCGAGAACAACCGCCAGATCGTCGCCAACGTCGATTTCCTGGTCGGCAACCAGGGCGACTTCAGCGACGCGCTCGGCGAGGATTGCGACCGCGCGGTCGGCAAGGACGAGCCGTTCGAAATCTGGCTCGAAGTCTACTCCGCGATGCTCAAGCGCGTCGCTCAGAAATACCCCAACCTCAAGCTGATCGGCACACAGCTCCGCGCGGCGCTCAGCGCCGACCGGATCAACTGGGGCGCGGTGCTGTACGACGTGGCCGAGGACAAGCTGCACCAGGCGATCACCCGCGAGAACATCGAGATCGTGGACCGCACCGGCGGCGGCGACTCGTTCGCTTCGGGCGTGGCCGCAGCCCTGATGAAGGGCAAGAGCGTGGCCGACGCGGTCCAATGGGGCGCGGCCCACGGCATCTGCGTCCAGGAGACCCCCGGCGACGTCACTATGGTCAAGCAGGGCGACGTGGAGAAGGAAGTGGCCCGTGCGCTCAAGGGCGGCGGCGTCAGCGCCTTGCGTTAGGCGGAATCCATGGATCGGGGCCGGACCGAGGCCCGACGGCTTCGGCCCGGCCCCGTGGTTTGTGAAGCACTTTCAACCGTAAGGAGATGATGATGGCGTACCAACGCAGTCGGAAGCGAGTCGATGACCTGATGCGCAGCAGTGGCGTGTGCGTGGTGATGAACAAGAGCCACATCACCTGTCCGCAGGACATGGTGACCACGGTCAAAGCGGTGAGCGAGGCGGGCTATGTGGCGGAAGTCACCTTCCGCATCGAAGAGGGCATCCTCCGCGAGGCGATGCAGGAGCTGGTCAAACAGCGCGAGACGGCCCCGGCGGACAAGCCGCTGGTGCTGGGCATCGGCAGCGTGATCAACCCCAGGGAACTGGAAGCGGCCATCGAGATGGGCTTCGACATGATCGTCGCCCCGGCCAACGTGATGGGCGGCTACGGCGAGGGCGTGGAGTTCGTCCGCACCGCTCACGCCGCGGACTGCTTCGTGGCCCCGGCCATCGTCACGCCCACCGAGCTGAGCTATTTCATCGAGCGCGAGAACGCCGACGAGATTCCCGACGCAATCAAGGTCTTCCCGGCGAACATGCACGGCCCCAAGGGCCTCTCCGGCCTGCTCGCCCCGTTCGTCCGCGACCGGCATCAGGGGCGGATCGTGATGCCCACCGGCGGCGTCAACTGCCAGACCGGCATCGAATACATCCAGGCCATCTCCGGCCGCGGGTTCACCCCCGTGCTGGGCATGTCGGCCCCCTTGTCGCTGGTCGAGAAGTCCAAGAAGCCCGGCGACCTGGCCACCATCCACGCCGCCCTCGCCGAGTTCGCCGAGACTTTCGCCGCCGCGAA
>CAZBCO010000145.1:0-6083 GCA_964490295.1 uncultured Planctomycetota bacterium | reverse complement strand
TAGTCGCGGGTGTGGTAGCCGATGCGGTCGAGCAGCTTGCCGTGGGTGTAGGAGACCTCGTCGATATGCGGGGCATAGATGATCAGGTCGGCGCCGTCGGCGAGGATCGGTTCGAGCTTATACATCACCTTGCCGGCGGTCCAGATGTCGTCGTACATCTCCGGGGCCAGGCCGAGCACGGTGTGGTAGCTCCGGTCGCAGTAGGTGACGTGCGTCTGGGCGGCGATGTCCGCGGCGGCGGACCAGGCCTCCTGCGGACTGCCGAAGTAGATGGCGTGGTTGCCCCCGTGCTTAGTCACCATCGTGAAGCACAGCTCGTTGATGCCCACCAGCTCGGCGGCGCGCTCCACCACCTGCCGCGTGACGGTGTTCTTGGTGCCGTTGATCAGCGGGTTGGTCACCACCGCGCCGAGCCAGTGGAAGAAATGGATGATCTCCGGCCCGGCGATGCCGGGGAACAGGTATTTGTTGCCGCCGGAAAAGCCGACCACCTCGTGCGGGAAGACCGGCCCGACGATCAACACCACGTCGTAATCAAACACCAGCTTGTTGATGGCGACGGGCACCTCCTCGCTCATCAGGCCGCCGGAGAGGGCCTCGATCTCCTCGGCGGAGATATGCGCGACCACCTTCAGCTCGGCGGGGTCGTCCCACACGTGGTTCATAATCCGCACGTTGGGATACTTGGCGGCCCGCACCTCCGGGGTGAGACCGACCAGGCGATTCAGCGCCGCCTCGGACATCGCCGGATGCGTGCCCAGAGCGACCAGGAAGTCGATGGCCGCCGCCGACCCCATCAGCCGGTCGGTCAGCAGCCGGAACATCAGCGGCATCGGCATGGTGCGCGTGCTGTCGGGAATGATGGCCAGCACGCGCTTGCCGTCCAGCTTCGCCTCGTCCAGCCCGCGCGACACCACGTCGCGAATCTCATCCTCGGTGATAAACCGGTCGGTGTAGCCAATGCCAAGCGTCATGCAAGGGTTCCTTTCCAAAAGAAACGATGTGGAGCGGCTATGATAAGGGCAAACGAGGCGTTCTGCAAGAGGCCCGCGGCGCTCACTGTTGAGTGGCCTTGTAGTACTGGAGGGCTTCCTCGGCGGCGAGACGCTTGAGGTTGGCAATACGCGTCGCATCTGCCGGGTGTGTGCTCAGAAATTCGGGCGGGCCTTGCCCCTGCTTGAGCGCGGCCATCCGCTCCCAGAACTTGAACGCCTCGCCGGGGTGATAACCCGCCATCGCCATAAAGACCAGCCCCAGCCGGTCGGCTTCGCTCTCGTGCAGGCGGCTGTAGGGCAGCAGAAAGGCGAGGTTCGCGCCCATGCCCAGCGCGGCCATCCACATCGTCTTGGTGGCCTCCGGCTGCTCGGCCATCGCCTCGCCGAGCGCGGCGGCTCCGAGGTTGACCAGCATCCCCTGGCTCATCCGCTCGTTGCCGTGGTTGGCCACCGCGTGGGCGATCTCGTGCCCCATCACCACCGCCAGCCCGGCCTCGTCCTGGGCGATAGGCAGAATCCCGGTGTAAATCACCACCTTCCCGCCGGGCATGCACCAGGCGTTCACCTCGTCCGACTCGACCAGGTTGAACTCCCATTGATAGCCGTCGAGGTGGCTGGACATATTTTTCTCGGCGAAATACTGCTCGACCGCCTGTTGAATCCGCACCCCGCAGCGCTTCACCATCGCGGTCTGCTCCGCGTTCGCACTCAGCTTGTGCTCGGCCAGGAACTCGCCGTAGGCCTGGAAGCTCATCGTGTTCACTTCCTGGTTCGACATCAGCAGCATCTGATTCCGCCCGGTGATCGGCACCTGCGTGCAGGCCGCCGCACAGAGCATCAGCAGCGGAAGTATCGCCAGACGTCGCTGGATTACCGCGTGCATCATCGTTTCTCCTCCAACCACGAAACCATTACCCCATTAAGTATCCGCCGCAATTGGCCCGGAGTCAACAGGAAATCCGGTTTGACACGCCGAAATAGCAAGGTACTATGGGGGAATGGAGTTTCACGAGATCAGCCGCGAGGTGTTGGCCGACATGGCCCGGTGCATCGGGGCCGTGGACCAGGCCCCCGTCCGCCGTCTGGTCGGCCTGCTGGCCGAGCGGCGTCGCGTCACGCTCATCGGCACGGGCCGAAGCGGGGCGATGCTCCGCGCCATGGCGGTGCGGCTGGGGCATCTGGGCATCGAGGCCGCGTTCGGCGAGGCGACGCCCGGCGGCCTGGTGCTGGTCGGCTCCGGCTCCGGCGCGACCCCGGTCCCGCTCGAACAGGTGCGAGCCGCCCGGAAGCTGGGCGTCACACTGGCCGCCATCACCGCCGCGCCCGGTTCGCCCATCGCCCAGGCCGCCGACCTGGTCATCCACATCCCCGCCCCCGTCCGCCCGGACGCCGATACGCCGCACACGCTGCGCAGCCTGTTCGAGGAATGCCTGCTCCTCGTCTGCGACCTGGCCTGCCGGATGCTCCAAGACCGGCTCGCCCTGTCCCCCGAAGCGATGCAAGCCCGCCACTCGCCCAGCGAGTGAGGGCGGAAAGCCGCCGGAAAGCATCGCTGATTCAGCCCCGCGTTACCTTGTGCCATAACGCCTCGATGAACGATCTAATCGTCACCTCTCGGCTCAATATGGCCCATCGTTGCTCTGACAATAGGAGATAGGGATTATGCCGTGCTTCAAAGCTCACCTCATCTCCGCCTTCTTATCAATAGTTATTTGTTCTTTCACTGGCACTCACGAGAGTCGGCATTTGGTTCCAGGTCCGACCGCCAAGCTCGCGCCCGGTTTGTTTTTTGCGACGGCCACCCCACTGTTTGAAGAAGAACGGAACGCCTGCTTGGATGCATTGGTCGCGTATATCGATTACCCACTCCGGATGCATGGGGCGCGACCGGGGGCCGGACTCGCCGCCCACGATAACCCAGTCAATATGATTCAGGTCGAGGTCGGGTATTGGCCCCAACAGCGGTTCGAGCGACAAGAATTTCACGGCGGCCGACGTGGCTCGCACATCGTCTATGCGAAATACATGATCGCCATTTTCCACACTGACGCCCATCCAGACGTTTGGGGGCCAATCGAGCGTCGGAGCCAGCTGGCGCAATCGCTGCGAGCGCTTGGTCAATACTTGAAAGCTGTGCCAATGTGCTTGGCGCATGACGCCAAAGACGCTCCGGATGAAATCAAGGGGAACCTCTTCGTGAAAGAGGTCGCTCATGGAATTGACAAATACCATCTGCGGCTTGCGCCAGGAGATGGGTAGATGAAGAGCCGAGGGGTGAACGGTTGGGCTAAAGCCGTTGCGATAGTTTGGCTGGCCCATGGCCTGAAGTCGGTAAGCCATGCGTTCGGCATAGCAGTGGTTACATCCCGGACTGATTTTGGTGCAGCCGGTGACAGGGTTCCAAGTCGACTCGGTCCATTCGATAGTTGTCTTAGTGGCCATCTAAATCTTCCCAAGAATGTGGTTGGCGATGCGTATAGCGATTTTGGCTCCACGAGGATTGCTGGCGGCAAAAAAAAGTTGAAAGAGCGGGGAGTTCTTGGAGTTACGGAGCAATCTGGAATTGGGGGCTACCTCGGCGAAGAGGGTTTTCAGGCGTTGGATGAAGAAGGTGCCGATGGCTTCTGTGTTGCATGCTCTTTGGGGTGTCTGCTCTGTGCCGAATATGGTGCTGTGTTGTGGGCTGCAATAGAATGTCTCGAACCATGCTTCGGTTCCGAAGATGGCGTCGAGGCGCTGTCGGCAGGCTCGGTTCGGGTCTTTGGCCAAGAGTCGGTTGACGGCCATCAGTGGGAATAGAATCCAGAGGTCAATGGCTTCGGTGTGGGCAATGGCTTGGATGGTGGTCCATTCGACTTCTGTGGCGAATGGGTCAAGAAACAGGACGGCTCGTTGTGTTCGCCAATCTTGTTCGCGGCAGTATCTTTGCACAAAGGCATTGGCGTCGCCCTGTTCGATACAAATGGCGCCTGCCTTATCTTGATGTTCTTCTCGCAAGCGCTCCAGTTCTTGGATATGGGCGGGATTCGATTCGACGAAGATGTAGCGGTGGAACGCCGGGGTGACTTCCAGGGAGCGTTTTGCAGAGCCTTTGAGGAACCTCTGCGGAGCTTCGTCTTGAAGATCTTCAAAGAGGCCGGGAACGGACATCTCCCGTTGCCGTTTCTCGCGGTAGCCAGTTCCCGCAAAGGCGTCGATGTAAACTCTTTGGAAGAACCGCTGATCTTTCAGGGCGGTATTGTATGCGGAAAGATATTTGCTTAGAATCTCCAACTTCTGCTCAGTCCAATCGCCACCGAAGAGCGGAGCCTGCGAAGTTTTTTCAGTCATTTCTGATTCCTCCCAATATATACGCTAAGGCCCGGTATGATTGGTACCCCCTCTTCTGTGGGGAAGCTGCGGTCGTCCGAGAGGATGCCCTTATTCCAGTTAAGAGAGAATCCCACGGTTGTCTGGACAGAGTCTGCTCCTGAAACGCGATACTTATCTCCTCTTGCCTTCGGGCTGGAGGCTCGGCATCCGAGATCAATCAGGCCCACCACCGGCCAAGTCCATTCCCACTGGCCCGCACGAATCGCGCGTGGCGACCATTCGCCTCCACCAAAATGATTATAAACCCGCCCGGGGTGATTGCAAACGGAATCCGATCGGCGAAACGGGCGGGGCTTCAGCGGAACGCCTCTGCATTCCCCGCTCATCTATCCCTGCTTGAGTTCCACATAGCCATGTTTTTCGAGGAAGCGGAACCAGGCGAGGAGGTCGACCGGGGGCTGGCGGTCGTGTTCGAGCGAGGTGAGGCGCTCGATCTCGCGGACGCTGCGTTCGCCGTCGGCCCAGTAGAGGGCGGAGTTGAGGTAGGCGCTCCACATCGGCGAGGGGAACGCTTTGGCGTCCTGGGGCACGCGGCTGAGGGTGAGCGGGGCGGCGCAGCGGCGGAGCGGCACCACCCGCGCGGCCTCGTCGTCGGGGTCTTCGGCCACCGGCTCCGGCGGCTCCTGCTCGGCGGCGAGCCGTTCGGCGGCGTCGGTCTCGCCCAGGCGACGGATGGAATCCAGGCGCATCATCTCGCGCATCAGGACGTAGTCGCGGTGGTCCTCGTCGGCTTCGGCGAGTCGCTCGCGGGCCGCGTCCAGCTCGCGCTCGGCCAGCCATTCCACGTCTTCGTCGGACGCGGTGAGCAGGAAGGCCATCCAGGCGATGGCGGCGACGGCCACGTCGCGGATGGCCTCCGGCACCAGGCGCTCCATAGTGTCGCCGCTGGAATGCCAGAACTCGCGTCCGTGCCACGAGAGCCAGGAGAAGGGGACGCCGACATAGGGGTCGCACCAGCAGTTGTCGGAGAGCTGGGTGGGCATCCGCCGCCAGGCCCACGGGGCGTCGTGCCGCTCCCAGACGCGGCGGAGAATCCACTCCAGCAGGTCGTCGCCGAAATAGGGGTTGGCGTCGGGGCTTTGGTAGAAGTCCATCGGGCTGTCGTAGCCCTGGTAGGGGCAGATCATGTCGAGGTTCAGCCCGGCGAACATCGGCCCCACGATATCCGGGCGAGCCGAGGGCAGCGGGACGGACGAGTACATCTCGGAGCAGGTGACGAACCGCGCCGAGCGGCGGAGGGCAGGCAGGTCGCCCGCGTCCACCATCCGCCGCACACAGCGGGCGGCCTCGACGATGGCCGCACAGCCGGAGGCGTTGTCGTTCGCCCCGATCTCGAACTGGTGCCCGATCATCACCACCACGTCGTCCGACGCTCCGCGCATCAGCCCTGCGACCGCAGGAAGCACGCCCTCGTACAGCCGGGCGTCCACGGTGGCCTTCAGCGTCAAGTCGGGGTGCTTCCGAACCAGGCTCTCCAGCGCTTCGCCCTGGGCGGGCGAGAGGTTGAAGCCCGGCAGCGGGCAGTCAGCGGCGGTCATCGCCCAGTCGGAGGACTCGGACCAGGCGTTGTTCCAGCAGACGCAGTCGGCGAACACGCCGGAGCGGTCGCCGAACCCGTAGGAGCCGATGACGCCGAGCGCGCCGCCCTTGACCGCGGCGGCCTTGCAGCCCGCGGGCTTGGAGCGGGTGTAGAGGAACTTGCCGGTGAGGTTGACG
>CAZBCO010000144.1:0-6049 GCA_964490295.1 uncultured Planctomycetota bacterium | reverse complement strand
AATTGGAACGTGGCTATGGCCGAGTTGTCTCTGAATGAATGCCGAGATGCTGTCTTGGATTCCATCGCGGACGGGGTGTTCACGGTGGACCGCGACTGGCGGATCATGAGTTTTAACAAGGCCGCCGAGCGGATTACGGGCGTGCCGCGCCGGGAAGCCATCGGTCGTCAGTGCTGGCAGGTGTTTCGTTCGAATATCTGTGAGGGGGGCTGTGCTCTCCGCGAGACGCTGCGGACAGGACAAAACATCACCAACAAGGCGATTTATGTTCTGAATGTGGACGGCGAGCGTATCCCGGTGAGTATCTCAACGGCAATCTTGAAGGATCGCGACGGTCATGTCATTGGCGGGGTGGAGACCTTCCGCGACCTGAGCACTGTGGAAGAATTGCGCAAGGAGTTGGCCGAGAAATACAGCCTGATGGATATCATCGGCCGCAGCAAGACGATGCGGGAGTTGTTCGACCTGATACAACAGGTGGCGGGAAGCGACAGCACGGTGCTTATTGAAGGAGCGAGTGGTACGGGTAAGGAGCTTTTCGCACGGGCCATTCATAATCTGTCCCCCCGACAATCGCAGCGGTTCGTTGCCATCAACTGCGGTGCTTTGCCCGATTCGCTGCTCGAATCCGAGTTGTTCGGTTACAAGGCGGGAGCGTTTACGGATGCGCGGCGGGATCACCCCGGGCGTTTTGCCTTGGCCGAGGGCGGCACCATCTTTCTGGACGAGATCGGCAACATCTCGCCTGCGATGCAAGCGAGCCTGCTGCGCGTTCTCCAAGAGCGGGTCTACGAACCCTTGGGCGGAGTACAGCCGGTCAAAGCAAACGTCCGGATTATCACGGCGACAAATCGGCATCTGGCGGACTTGGTGGCCGAAAACTCGTTCCGGCAGGATTTGTACTATCGGGTGAACGTTGTACGGCTGCAATTGCCAAGCCTTCGGGATCGTCGCGAGGATATTCCCTTGTTGATCAACCACTTCATTGCTCGGTTTAACCACGTCCAGGGAAAAGACATCGCCGGAGTGTCCGACGAGGCGCTGCGTGTTTTGATGGAACATGACTATCCGGGGAATGTGCGCGAATTGGAGAATATCATTGAGCACGCCTTTGTGCTTTGCCGGGGCGGTATCATCGAACGTGGCCATTTGCCTCCGGAACTGCGGGGCCCAGCCACCGGTGCCCCGCCTCGGCAGAGGGCGGGAGCGACTCTGTGTGAATTCGAGGCGATGCATATTCTCGACGCCGTCCGCCGTCACAGCGGCAACCGAACGGCGGCGGCCCAAGAGTTGGGTATTGATCCGAGCACGCTTTTTCGCAAGGTTAAGGCGTTGGGGATTGAACTTCCTGCTAAGGACGGCCGCAACAAGGCCTGAACGCTTTATTGCATAGTGCAACGCTATCTCGGCAAAAGGCTTGCATAACGCAACACTGACACGCCGTTAGCTGAGCCTGTTAATTACCTAAGCCCTTATCCATAAATCATTAAAGATATTTTACAATTTAATGCCCGTTCCGGCACAGCATTTGCAGTAATGTTCAGTGATGAGAATCGGAATACCCACTTGGTCCGGAGCAGTTTCTCCGGTTTTCGACGTTGCCCAACGGCTTCTCGTAGTCGATATCGGAGCGGGCAAAGCAGTGCATCGCTTCGAGGAGCCGTTGGCTGAAACACGCGTTTTGGCCCGGTCAGAGCATCTTGCCGGACTGGGCGTAGAAGTGCTGATCTGCGGAGCGATTTCCTGGGCACAAGAGCAATCATTGGCTTCCAGGGGCATCCGGGTTGTCAGTCACGTGTGTGGCGGCGTCGAGGACGTTTTAAGCGCCTATATCGCCGGAAATCTGGTGGGCGATGTGTTCCGGATGCCTGGTTGTCGCAATTGCCGTCATCAATGGAGGCACGGTGGCGGCCGACGCGGCCTCAGGCCGCAAGGAGGTGTTCGGTGAGGCTTGCCATTGCTGCCACGGGATGTTGTCTGGTGTCGCCGGTGGCCCAACAATTCGAGGAGGCCTCTTATGAGGTGTTGTTCGACAGCAGATCGGGCGCATGGGGGTCTTATGACTTGAAGAAGCAATGCGGCTGGCCGGTCGATGTATGGATCGCCGGACATGTCGGGCCGGAATCCCTTGAGGTCTTTCGGAAGGCCGGGATATCCGTCTATGTCCGTGCCAACGGCACGGTCAGACAGGCTATTGATGATTACCAGGACGGCGACCTTGTCTGTGCTGCGAGCGCTCCCGTGCGACGATGCCGACACGAGGACGGCCAGAGCATCGACCGTGGTGACGATTCATGAAATCGCTTGTGAAAGGAGGTGATGAGCATGCCGCGAGGTGACGGAACCGGGCCGCCCGGAAGCGGCGGACGTGGACGCGGGCGTATGGGCGGCCCCTACGCAGGAGGCCCGGGCGGTACGTGTGTCTGCCCGGCCTGCGGCCAGAACGTGCCGCATATCGTGGGCCAGCCCTGTACGCAGAGAACTTGCCCGAAATGTGGGGCAAGAATGGTCAGAGGTTAACATTTTTCTAAAGGAGTGAAAAGATGCCAGGCGGAGACGGAACAGGCCCTGCAGGAATGGGCCCGATGACAGGACGAGCCGCGGGTTATTGTGCCGGCTACCCGACTGCGGGATTTATGAACCCCGTGGCCGGGCGCGGCTTCTGGGGCGGAAGACGAGGTGGTGGTTGGGGCCGCCGCAACATGTTCTATGCGACCGGTCTGACCGGTTGGCAGCGAGCCGCGTATGCTTATCCCGCCGTTGGCGGTGCGATGCCCTTCGGCCCCGCACCGACCCGCGAGCAGGAGGCGGAGGTGCTCAAAGGCCAGGCCGAATACCTTGAAGACGCTCTCAATGAGATCAAGAAGCGCATCGAGACGTTGGAGAGCAAGGCCGCAGAAAAGTAACCCGAAGCGCGGGGCCGGAGCGTGTCTAGTCCCGGCCCCAGGCTCACTCGAGGCGACTGAGCCCCCGAATATTGCCAACGGAGCACGACCGGGGCCGGCGTGACCCGGCAGCAGCCCGCACTCCGATGATGCCAGGCCGGGAACTCAACGCCCTGAGCTCGCAGGCGCTGGCGATAACGCAGCAACGGGAAGCTATCAGTGCCCGCATTAAGGCGTTGAAAACGCGGCGAACTGCATCTTAACTGATCGCCGTTGTTAACTCGGAACAATGCATCTCGTGCGGCGTATGCGTCGGAGCTTGTTCGGTGAGCGCCATCCAAGTCAAGGACGTAGCAGAAGTAGACCGTAAGAAACGCACCGGCTGTGGTGCGTGCGTGGCGTAATATCATCCAGGCTCCTTGTCACTGCACGCGGCCAAGTAGCCATCCTTTGTGGACCAAGGAAAACGGAAATGGTCACGCTGGAGTTCAAGCACCTGAAGTGGATGCAGGAAACGCTGGCACGGTTGCAGCACGATGTTACGTTTCTTTACTTTTTGGAGGAGACCCGTTGTCGGCACTGCCAGCAGGAAAAGGACCTTCTGGCCGAGTTGTGTGGCTTGGCGAGCAAGCTGCATCTCGAAACCTACAACCTCGTGATTGACCGGGAGCTTGCCGGACGGCACGGCATAGACAAGGTTCCGGGCACGGTGCTGATCGGCCAGAAGGATTATGGTGTCCGGTACTTCGGTGTGCCTTCGGAGTTGGAGTTCCGCCCGTTTCTCGAGGATGTGGTCATGGTGTCCGAAGGCCGATCCGATCTGTCCGACAGAAGCAAGGCCCGAATCGCTACGATTGAGAAGCCGACGCACATCGAGGTCCTGACCACACCCGCCTGCCCGTTCTCCGGTCAGGCAATCCGTCTGGCCCACCAACTCGCCGTGGAGAACGACCGGATCACCGGAGACATGGTGGACGCGCGCGAGTTCCCGGACTTGGTGAAACGCTATTCGATCCTCGGAGCGCCGACCACGGTTATCAATCATCAGTATCAGTTTTACGGAGCGCTTAACGAAGAGGAGTTCGTCGAGAACGTCCTAAGAGCGGTCAGCGCGGGCCACTGAGCGAATGACAAATTCACACAGGAAGTCAGGGCTGTCATGGCAGATAAAACTAAAAGAGTTCTCCTGCTGGCGTCTCTTATCCTGATGCTTCTCCTTTCGGGCGCCTGTTTTCTTCTAAAGTTATGTTGGTGTTGGCTTCGGTCATGTTGACTGCGGCCGGGATATTGGGGGATGGTCACGGTATCATGCTTCAAATGAAATTGGACAAAGCCCGGTTGCCGGTTAGTATAGAGGCAACCTTTTGGAGGCTTGGATTATGACGAATGGAGGTCAGCAAGTTATTGATGCGTTTCGTATTGTGGACGAACCGAATTACGTGCCGCAGAAAGATGAGGAGAATACGTTCCGTGTCGCTTTCAAGACCAAGATTCCCCTGATTATCAAGGGGCCGACAGGTTGCGGTAAGACGCGCTTCATCGAACATATGGCCTATCATCTGGGCCTGCCTCTGGTGACGGTTTCCTGTCATGAGGATTTGACCGCGGCCGACCTCGTGGGGCGTTTTTTGTTTCGGGATGATCAGACCGTTTGGCAGGACGGCCCCTTAACCCTTGCCGTGCGTTACGGTGGTATCTGCTACCTTGATGAAATCGTGGAGGCTCGCAAGGATACCACCGTTATCATCCACTCGCTGACCGATGACCGGCGCATTCTGTTCATCGACAAGACCGGGGATGTGATTCGCGCCCATCCGGATTTTATGATGGTGTTGAGCTATAATCCGGGCTACCAGAGCATTGTTAAGGACTTGAAGCAGTCCACCAAGCAGCGCTTCGCGAGCCTCTCGTTCACGCACCCCAGCATCAAGACCGAGACCATGATCCTGGAGACCGAGACCGGGCTGTCAGCAGACGAGAGCGCCCGCCTGGCGGAGATGGGCCAGAAGATACGGGAGCTGAAGGGCTTTGGGTTGGACGAAGGCGTGAGCACGCGGCTGCTGGTCTATGTGGGCCGCCTGATGCGGGGCGGCTTGTCCGCACGGAGTGCTTGCGACGTGGCCATCACCCAGACGCTGACCGAATCCCCCGATGTGATTCACTCCATTCGTGACGTAGTCAATCTGTATTTTGGTGATTTGATGGACGGTGAGGGTGATCCTCCGGACGCCTTGGTTCCGTGAATCCCATCGGGGAAAGGTCATGTCTGATCCAACGCCGGACCGACGTTACCACGGCTTCACGCTGAACAGTGTGTGCTGGGGTTATCGCGAGGTGTTCCGGGAATCCATCGAGGCCTTGTTCCGCGAGGGGGCCATCGGGCCGGAACGGCGCGAGGTCACCGCCAAGTTTTTCGAGATGTTGCGGTGTTCGACGCAAGGCGGATTTGATCACGTGGTCCGGGAGTTTCTGGGGGCACTGAATCCCCGGATGCGCTGGGTGCTGGACCTTCCCGAGATCTTTGCGGACATGGTGGACCTCGGCGGCCAACTGGCGACCCGCCGGGCGTGGTTCGGGATGCGCTTCTTCGACGTGTTTGGCCGAGGCGGGTGTGGCACCTCCCCCGATGAGGTACGGCATCTGATGGCCATCATCCGACGGCTTCGGGCCGTCGAAGACCAATTGGCCATAGCGTTTCTACAAAGCTATGCCTATCTCTTGACACGCCTTACCCCCAAGGAGATTGATCGCTATGTGCAGGCCGGCATCGAGGTCTTTGCTCGCAACAGCGACGCGGGTTTGAAGTTTATGGAGGGGACGCTGCGGACCTCCGAGGTGTATGTCCGCTCCATTTCGCGTGAATGCCGGCTGGACGATGTGAAGGAGCCGATGACCGCTCTGCTTCGGGCGTTGTCCGGAACAGAGGCGGAGATCAGCGACTTGGGTTCCCTGGATTCCGACGACCTGATGGAGCGCGGTTCCACGGTGGTATGCCTCGGCCCGCATCTTTATCTGCCACAGCGCGTCCGCGATTTTGAAACGGCGGAGGCAAACCGACGGTATTACCTATTGGCCACCCTGGTGGCGGCAGGGATGCTAATCGACAAAAGCTTTCCGGTGATTCACGGGCACCCGCGCTATCGCACCTGCGAGGTTCTGGCCGG
>CAZBCO010000143.1:0-3421 GCA_964490295.1 uncultured Planctomycetota bacterium | reverse complement strand
GGCGGTGCAGCTCTTCCGGGCGGCTCAGGCCGCAGGGCACGGACGCCTCGGCACGCAGGCGATGATCACCGCCTACGAGCAGATCGCCGGCCGCCGCGTTCAGGGCATCACCTGAGAAATAGACCTGACTTGTCGAATCATGTTCCCGCATCATTATGATGCTGAAATTGGGGCAAAACACGTGCGAAATGGTACCAGAATGCCTCCCTTGCAGGGCGTGACAATCACACTGTTTTCATCGCATGTCAATTTTCGTTTGACACGCCGCAACCATGAGCGGAGAATTGCAGCCGAAACAATGTGTAGGATTGGGCGACCTGCGTTCGCCGAATTTGCGTAACGCATACCAATAATTGGCAAAGGAAGGAAACACATGTCACCACAGGAAAAAGACAGCATACTCAAGAAGTGGCAGATTACGGAAGCTGAACTGACGGATATCATCTCCCGAAATCCGAGCATGCGAGGTTTGATGCTTGGATATATAGCCGAGTATAAACTTCAGAAAATGCATTTTGCCGCACGATGTTTTGGGGATGTTCGAAAGAAGGATGACCACGATCGGCGGCACAAGGGTGACCTGGTAATAACCTACAAGGGCAAGGAGTTCAAGGTTGAATGCAAATCGCTACAAACGAATAGTGTTCATCGGACAGAACACGGTTTCGAGGGGAAATATCAGTGCGACGCGAGTGACCGACGGCGAATTACCATCGGACGGAAGTCGGTTGAAACCACATGCCTCTTAGTTGGTGATTTTGACATCATTGCGGTCAACCTTTTTGCTTTTGAGAACGAGTGGCGGTTCGCTTTTGCCTTGAACGATGATCTGCCGAGGAGCCGTTACGCGAAGTATCCTCCGGCCATTCAGCGGCAGCTTCTCGCAACATTGATGCCGATTGCATGGCCTCTGAGGCCGCCGTATATTGAAAGCCCAATTCCGCTTCTCGAACGTCTACAAGCTCGTGCATAATGTTAATTGAATTGAGCTTAGAGCGCGTCGCCCCCACTTGGAAGACCAAGAAGTAGGAGTGGTTTTTCCGAGCGTGAAGCTGGCGGATCACCCGGGTCACCCCCGGCCGATTGCGGCGCACTACCACGAACATGTCTTTGGGGTAATAGTCGAGACGGATCAGATTCATGATAATTTCGACATGGGTCAGGCGCTGAATACCGGCGCTCACCTCATCTTGGCACTTGACGATCAGTATCCCCTTGGGTTTGAGGACGCGCTTCGCCTCAATCGCAGCCCTGATGTACAACTCGAGTACCGCATCATGCCACTTATTTTCTAACGCCGGCGGTCGGTCTCCGTTAGAATAATGCTCACGGAACGACGAATGAGTCCCGTTTCCCGCAAGGGAGCTATCGTCGCGGTAGAGACCTTCCATATACGGCGGATCCAGCACAACGCAGTCGATTTCCCCGTTTCGATAGGGAAGCTTGCGACAGTCGGTTCCCGTCTTGAGGTCCGTTGGGAGCAAGACATACTCATCCTCCGGGACATTCTTCCAGAAGGCCCCCTTTCCGAAAGTGACGTCAGCAATTCTAGCGTGGCGCGGGACGTGAAGCCGAAGTATCTGTGGAAATATCTCGCCATTATCCCCGGCGTGGGCCGTGAACACCAGCTCCGTTGTTGCCTTTCCGTCTGGGGATTTTCTTTTCGTTCTCATAAACCTATTTTACCATATTGCTAACGCATACGCAATCATTTCAGCTTTGGCCGCCCTGGTTTTTTTCTGCCTGATAGTACATACGCCTGCAACGCCGACTCTGGAACCAAGTGATCTCGTCCATACTTTTCCGATTTCAACCTTCCCTGGCCAATCAGTTGGCGCACCCTGGCCGGGGTCACGCCTAAGAATTTCGCTGCTCGTCCTGTTGTATACAGTTTGCTCATGTTGGATAGTCTATTGGTTAGAAACTTCACAAGTGAAGAAGAAAGCCCTGCTCGGAATAACGATACACGCTATCTGTAAGTCGGCGAGGAAGCTCCGCCAACATCACGAACACTGACGCCCTGTATCTCTCATATAGCCCATCTTAACAATAATCGGAGGGGTTGCAAGCATCGGCTTGACTTTCGCCGGGCCGGGCTTAGACTAACCTGTGTGGCTCAGGTATGAACCTTGGGGTGGATGGGCACCGATGACGCCGGACCAGCGACCGAAAAAGCTGCTGCAGAAGCAACCGTCGATGCGGCGGATGATGCTGGCCCTGCTGCCGTGTCTGGGCGGCTCGGTGTATTTCTTCGGCTGGCGCGCGCTGGCGGTGGTGGCGGTGGCCTGCGCCGTCGGGTTCGTGGCCGAATGGCTGTTCTGCCGCCGCTTCAAGCAGCCGGTCTCCGAGGCGGTCTTTGTCACCGGGACGCTCTACGCTCTGGTGATGCCGCCGACGGTGCCCTGGCACGTGGTGGTCATCGGGATGCTGTTCGCGGTGGTGTTCACCAAGATGCTGTTCGGCGGGTTCGGGCGGAACATCTTCAACCCCGCTCTGGCGGGCCGCTGTTTTGTGTATGTGTGCTTCCCGGTGGCGCTGACCTCGACCTGGGCGCCGCCCGCCCAGGGCACCTGGGGCGCGCTGGGGCAGTGGCAGACCTATAACGCAGAGGCCAAGCCGTCGGAACCCGACGCGATCACCAGGGCCACGCCGATGGCCGAGGCCAAGGCCGCCGCGCTCGATTTCCGGAAGGCCGAGCAGGCTTTCCAGGAGCGCGTCGAGGCTGGCCGCACGATCGAAGGCTCTTTTGAGCAGGACCAACTGCTCAAGGGCGAGGTCCGCCGCATGCTGGCCACGCCCCGCACCTCGGACCTGTGGAAGGAGGTCCCGCCGCAGAAGCTGCGGATTCACGACCTGTTCTTCGGGCGTATCAGCGGCACGATGGGCGTGACCAGCGCGATGCTGATCCTCCTCGGCGGGCTGTACCTGTTCATCACCCGCACCGCCAGCCGGACGATTATCCTCAGCACGGTGATCACCTATGCCTGGTGGAACCTGCTGCTCAACCGGTTCGGCGTGCCCCCCGTGCCCGACCCGCTGGCCGCGGTGCTGGGCGGCGGGTTCCTGTTCGGGGCCTTCTTCATGGCCACCGACCCGGTCAGCGCGGCCAAGACCCGGCCGGGCCAGATTTTCTACGGCATCATCATCGGCACCGGCACGCTGGTGATTCGCAACTTCTCCATCTTCAACGGCGGGCTGATGTTCAGCATCCTGCTGGGCAACATGTTCGCCCCGATTATTGATTACGCCGTGACCGAGTGGCAGAAGTCCAGAAAGGCGAAGGCGAAAAGCTCATGAGCCTGAGAGAACACCGCGCCTATCCCATCGCCTATATGTTCGCGCTGACGGCGGTGTGCAGCCTGATCCTCATCGGGTTCGCCCGCTTCACCGCGGGCCGGGTCGAGGCCAACCAGCGGCTGGC
>CAZBCO010000142.1:0-2554 GCA_964490295.1 uncultured Planctomycetota bacterium | reverse complement strand
GGCCGAGATGCAGGGCGAAGACGCCTTTCTCGGCCAGGTGGACTACTTCAACGCCCTGGCTCAGGAGTGGGAGAAGTTCGGCGGCGAGATGAAGGGCAGCCAGGGGGCCAAGGCCGCCCAATACGCGGTGGACTCGCTCCAGACCACGATGCATCTCTTCTCCGGCATGGCCACCGCCTTTATGGACTCGGTGAAATGGGCAGTGAACTCGCTCGACCTGATTGACGTCAACACCGAGCTGGACAAGGTACACAACAATGTGCGCAAGCGGCGCGAAGAAGTCGACCAGCAGGTCGCCCTGCTGGTTGAAGCCGCAAACCTGACCGACAATGCCATCGCCGGCCATTTCGGGCTGAACGCCGACCCCACCAAGGAGGCGTACGCCGTCCCGTCCGTTGACCCGAATGTGACCAAGAATGCGAAGCAGGCTTTCGTGGAGGACAAAGCCTTCCACGACGCTCTGGACGGCGGACTGCGGCGGATCGCCTCGGCCGCGGCGATGCCCCGCGAGCAACGGCTCGACGCCGAATACCTGATCGCCTATGAAAAGGCCTGCTACACCTACCGCGACCTGGTGCGGATGCAGCGAACGATGACCGGCCTCGACGCGATGACCGGCAAGTTCTCGCCCAAGCTCTTCCTCTCGCCGGTGCGCACCATCCTGGCTGGGTTGCGTTTGGTCTATGAGAAATGCGACCCGATTTACGGCCCGCGCGAGCTGGAGATCAGCGAGTGGACGCGCAACCGGGGCGAGCTGATCAACGAGATGCGCCTCTTTTATGGCTTGCTGGCCAAGGACGGCTTCAGCCTGAAAAAGCTCATCCAGCGCCGGGACGCCGGGGCCAAGCGGCTGTTTCAGATGCACTCCCGCCTCTACCTTGAACATCCCGAATATATGCGCTTCTGGCACAAGGCCGACCAGGAGGACGTCGCTCTGGCCCAGGTCAGGAATGCTCAGATCGGGAAGACGGCGACGAACTGGATGAGCAAAGAAGCGGCCGAGAAGCGGTCCGAGGTCGCCGCTGCGTCCGCACCCTCCGCCGCCGTGCTGGCCCATGCCCACCTGCAAGATGCTTTCGACCAGATGCAGCTCTTCAACTTCAGCCGGTCGCTCGGCTCTCTGATTGCCGCCAACAGCCTCGACGCCAGTGTGGTCTCCTCGGAGTTCATCGACGAGATGGAAGCCCAGATGGCGACCTGGTCCGCGGTGCAGGAGTGGGGCGAAGTCGGCACCAAGATCGGCGATGCGCTGATCTGGCGGTACATTTCGATGGGGATGAGCGGGGCGATTCAGAAGCACGTGGGCGGGGTGTTGGGCATCAAGGCCGTGGTGCCGCGCACCCTGACCTTCAGCGAGAAGCTCTGGGGCGGCGTCCAGTTCCTCTACGGCCAGGTCAACCCCCTCAGCGGCATCATTTCGGTCGAGACCGCCATCAACAAGGGCCTCGCTCAGGCGGTGAAAGATGCCGCGTGGACCACGCTCAAGACCATCCGCGAGGACGCCTTCCGCGATGAATTCCTGCTCAAACGGGCCAAGATGGACCCGGACATCGCGGACAAAATGTCGAGCCTGTTGTGGAGCGCGGTCGATGACACCGTCGGGCTGGTCGCTCAGGCAGCACACGACAAGCTGGCGCAAACCCGCCTTTATAAGCAAGGCTCGCTGTTGTACTACACGCATCAGCTCAACCAGATGCAAAAGGACGCCCCGGCGGCGTCGGACATCTCGAAGATTCTCAACGATCCGAACTCGTGGTTCTTCCAGCGCTGGCAGGCCCGGCGGCAGGCGATGGCCCTCGCCGAGGCGCTGGAGCTGCAATCCCGCATTGACGGGTTGAAGTTACAACTCGGCGTGGTCGAGGTCGAGGCCGCCCGAGGCAAGCCGCGGCCGAGCGAAGGCCCGGATGCCGCCCGCGCCCCGCCCCCGCGAACCCTGCTGGTCGAGCTGCTCGACCGTATGGAAATCTCCCGCGTGGCCATCGACGGCGACACCGTCGATGCCGTGCTGAAAGGCCACGGGTTTGACGTGGCCACCGCTGCCCGCGCGGTGAATGGCGAGTTGGGCGAAGCGGCCCGCAAGAAGGTCGTCGAGGAAGCCGGGGCGCTGCTCCGCGTGTTCGACGGCCGCTTCAGCGAGCTGCGCGCCGTGCTGGGGGACGACGCGATGTGGGGCGGCGACATGAACAAGAAGAAGGAAGCCCTGAAGGCTCTGGATCTCGCCCGACGCACTTTACACTTCGAGACCTTCAACTATCTCAACGAGGTCGGCGGCCGTCAGGCCGGAACCCAGGGCGACCTCGACGACGTGCTGCGCCGGGCCGACGCCTTCTACCAGGCCCGAGCGGCTCACGATCCGGGAATGACCGCCGCCAACCGCCCCAGCCGCAAGCTGGACAAGAAACGGCTGGAGGAACTCCTGAAGGATTTCGTGGGCATCGTGCCCACCGGCTCCGGTGGCTACATCGACGTCGAGGGCGGCGAATACAAGCAGTTCACCAGCGACCTCGACTACACCGTGGTCATCAGGCAGCGGCCCGGAGGCATCACGGCCGAG
>CAZBCO010000141.1:0-3464 GCA_964490295.1 uncultured Planctomycetota bacterium | reverse complement strand
GTTGAGCAGACGGGAAGCTGCTGTCCCTGCCGAAAACTCCATCCGACGATAAAAACGGCGACACAACGTGGCTGGCCACCCGCGCGGGACTGGCGGCGCCCCTCGTGCGGCGTGTGCCAGATACCGAAAAATACACCCACCCTGCCCCACTGTCGATTAACGCAGCAGGCAGGCCATGTAAATGCCCCGACCAGCTACGCCTCAGGCCACCCCCGCCTCCTGGAAGGCGGCACACCATTATTTCAGTCTACAAATGGTTTTCAGGATGGACGGGCAAACCATCTACATGCATAGACACTCTCCCGGTTCCAATAGCTAAAAAAGGGGGGCCGGGGGCCCCGCATCGCAGGGCACCCCGAACTGACGCTGTCAGCTCCTTCGACGCCGTCGCCGATGGTGGCTGACGAAGCAATACTCGATCATCATCTTCGGAGAATCACGTCAGCCCGACCTCTCGACCGGGGTGCAGAAGTGGTTGGTGTCGGACGGCAAGAACAGCTCACCGGTCGTCCGCCTGAAAGCCGTATGGGAGAAAACACCCCCTTTTCTCCCCCCTTTTGCCGTCAAAAATCCGAAGGCCAAAAACAGCTTGCGGTCCGCATCTGCATAGCACATAATACCTTATGTATAAACGGCTTATGGCCTAAAGATGGCCTTCGGAACCGAGGGTTGGGGGTTCGAATCCCTCCGGGCGTGCCATTAACTTCATACAAAACAATAGCTTACAGAAAATGCCGATTTTTGGCAAGCGTGGAATATTTCCCGATTTTGCGTTTTCCGGACCACATCGAACCACATTCCGGACCACATTTTCGGCCCGACAAACGTGCAAAAATTCCCTCCTCAAATCAGTGATGATGAAGCGTCGATTCATGCCCCTTTTCCCACGGCTGCCAGGGCACGATCCACGCTCGCCCGAATGATCTCATCGGTGGAGTGGATATAGCGCTCGGTGGTGGTAATCGAGGAATGCCCCATCACACTCTTGAGCACCATCGGTGAGAGACGTTCGGCCCAGAGGGTCCCGAAGCTGTGCCGCAGATCATGCAGACGGATGGCCGGGAGGCCGGACTGCTTCACACACAGCTCGCAGTCCGATAGCGTTGCGCACCCCCTGCTGCGTTCCGTACCGGCAGACCCCTGTCCCCACGACGCCCAGGTGCTTCTCAGCCGCCACGCCCTGGGCCGACAACATCAGCACCGCCAGCGCGGCCGGACGCGGAAGCCGTAGGACAATTAGTATGCCGTCCCTGTAATGTGTGTGAGCAGCAGCGCCGTCGCGCACGTTCTCGTGTGCCTTGTTAATCTCATTCTATGGCTGCGCGTCTTCTGCATCTGAAACTACTCCTGAGTGAAGTCAACCGTCACGCGGCCTGCCTTTTTCTTCAGCTCGACGGTCCGCTCTTTCCCATTGACGATGACCTTGTGTCGACCGAAGAAGGCGGGTACGCGGCATATGCCCTCCGCGTCGGCTTTTCCGGCGAACTTCGTCCACCACTCACCGAACACGAGCTTGCGGTACTCGATCAGAGCGGGCGTCGGCGTCAGGTCCGACTTCCAGAGCGCCGACTGCGGGATCCAGGTGTTCGCCTCCCACGGGTACCAGAAGACGAAGGCCTCGACGGCGGGGTGCTCGAAGCAGATGCGGAGGTAGTCGCGGGTGCCGGCCGCCTTCTGCTTTTCCTGCTCGGCGGTCAGCGGCTCCTTGGGCCACGCCCGGTTGCCGCGCCGGTACCTTGATGTCTGGCCCGGCAGGTTGAACTCGGTAATGATGATCGGCCGCTTGAGCGCGGCGACGATGTCGAGGCAGCGTTTGAGCTGGCCGCGGTTGAAGTCCTCGCCGTGGTAGTGGCCTTGGCAGCCGAGCTTGTCGACCACCCCGCCCTGCTTCACGATCCGCTGGAAGGCCGCGACGTACGCCCGCGCCTTGCCCTCGCTGCTGAGCACGCCGAACTCGTTCATGCACACGTTGCAATCCGGATCGGCCTCCTTCACCCATCGCGTCATCTTCGCGTAGATACCTTTGTCGAGATTCCGCTCGTCGAAGTGGGAGCCGTTCAGTATCTCGTTTCGGAAGTCCCAGTCGATCAGGCGGCCCTTGTAGCGCTCCACCACTTCCTTCGCCCGTTTCTGGTAGGCCGCGAGCAGCTCTTTGCCCCGGAGCTTGAGGACCCAGGGCGGAATTCGCGGAATGTCCCAGAACAAGCAGTGGCCGCGAACGGCGAGGCCGTGCTTCTCGGCCCAGTCGACGCAGCCGTCCATCAGGTCGTACTGCGGCTTGCCGTGCTCTTTCTCGACGAAGTCCCACTTGATCTCGCCGCCAGGGGTGACCAGGTTGAAATTCTCGGCGATCTGTTTCGAGAACTTCTCAAAGCGTTCACTCAGCTCGGCGTTCGGGTGCTTGAAGTTCCACAGGTGCCGGCTCGACGCGCCGACGCCGAAGAGAAACTCATGACGGAGCTGCTCCACGCGAACCTCGGCCCCGGCGGGCGCCTTGACGACTATCACGCCCTTGCGGTGTGCGAGCGGGTCCTTCTTCGCGGGTGCCGCCTCGCGGGCCGACGCCGCCGAGAAATCGATGCCCGTGAGCGCAACAACCGCCAGAGCCCTCGCCATCGAGTAGACCGACCACTGCTTCATCACCAACTTCCTCCTACCACGGTAACACTTCAGCCAACTGAATTCTAACCTACCCCAGTGTACCGGACCTGTCAATCAACAATAAAAAAAACAGCAAATAAAAAATTGCTCGTGAAAAACCGATTCTGTTGGCGCGGCGACACGGCGTGCGACAGCAAGTGGGCGGTGATGTGCGCCACCCACAACCTGCTGAAGCTCTATCGGGCCTACTCCGCCGAAGCAGCTTCGGCTGCGAAGGCTGGAAGCGGCAGGGCCAAGTGGAACCGAGTGAGAGGAAGGATGTGATTGCTGGAACGCGGGAACAGGACACCCATGTGAACCGCTCGCGCCAACGCCGCGGAATTGCCTTGACGCCCCCCCCCCCGCAACTATGATGTTCTTGATCGACCGTTACGCTTCAGCCGGTTCGAAGCCGGGTTCATTGTGAACTGGCGACCGGTTGGGGTTGTTTGTGCAACAGGTTCACAGCACGCAAGGAGCATAGCGTTATGAACGAGAGATGGTATCGAGCATTCGCACTGGCGTTTGCGGTCGCGTGGCTGACGGCGGCGGGCATGGCGCGGGCGCAAGAGGCGAAACCAGCGGCCGATCCGCCGGGTGAGGCCGTCGCCGGCGGGGAAGCCGCCGAGTCCGTGCCCCCCAGTGCAGACGACCCGGAACTGGTCGCGAAAATCGCGACCCTGCCGGGCCGGACCGGGATGAAACTGCCCGCCGCCAAAATGCGCGGCAAGGAGCTTGAGAAATGGCGCAATCAGTTCTATCGGCGCGGCCCGGTGGGCCGGGACTACTGCGTGAAGATGGTTTACAACCCCGACCGCAAGACG